>NZ_JBQCDF010000135.1:0-69735 GCF_051961495.1 Cytophaga sp.
AAGAGCAATTACTAAATAAAACGGCCCCCGCTCAAACGTAAAGAAGCAATCCCAAATTCCTTTGGGTAAGCGGCAATACCTTTCCCATAAAGATAACGGTGTCCATGTATTCTCAAAATTCTTTGTTCCTACATAAATAGAATACAAACACACCAGCAGTGTAAAGGTTAAAAAAATGAAAAGCTGAAGATTAATTTTTTTTATCGAATGAAATGTTTTCAGGGAAACAGAAGGAGATGTATCGGCATTGAAATACAGGAAAAAGAAATACAGGAAAGTAATGGTTACGCCGATGGTTAAGACAGGTGCCGGCAATGCGCCGAAAAATGCCAGCAGCACAACCAGCAACAAAGAAATGGCTTTTAACCACAAAGGAAAATGATAGGAGGGATCAAGCGCTTTTTTATAGAAAGGAATAAACAACATTAAAATGCACACAAACGGTAATGCATAAAACATGGTATAGGTGATCGAATAATCAATGATGGACATATACTCTTCGTATGGTCCGCTGGTAAATAAAAACGGACTGACAAGCGCAGCTCCTAATACACCTTCCTGCCATCTGAATTTAAACAGTCCGGAGATAAACCATCCCAACAGAAATACAAGGGAGATATGTATAAAAATTTTCGCAAGTGCCGCGCTCATAAAAACGCTTTCAATCGGACTTACAAAATGCTGCAGAAAAAGCGGCATGTGTTTAAAATAAACGGATAGTGTTGCGTGTGCGGTAAAGCGGTTTGTTGCGGGATAAATTTCACCATGGGCAAAAGCCGGCCAGCCAACCGGCTCCGTCAATACTTTTGTATAGCCTTCGCTTGGCGCCACAATGGGAACAAGGTCACCATCAAGCCGCGCCAATGAATATTGATAGTACGAATATGCAAAGTCAGCCAGCAAGGCCAGCAATAAAAAAATATAAATAGTTGAGTTTTTCTTTTTTGTCATAAAGCATCTATAAAAGTATGGTTGAATAAACTTCGAAGCTTTGTTTTATTTTTTGAAAGAAATTTTAACTGCACTGCACGGCAGAGAACGCAAAAGAATTCTCAATTTGCGATCCTTGCGAAAATACTTTTGCGTCTTTACGGTAATAGCTTATTCTTTACTCAATACTATATCCTTCAGACATGCTATCCAGGTAGGGTGAGTATTTAAGCTTTCAATCAGCTGCCAGTCTTTGCCGCCGTGTTCTTCAAATAGTAATTTATATTCTTCGCCTCCTTCAACCGTTGTTTCCAGACAATCTGCAATGAATGATGGCGAATAAAACAGAATACTTTTCTTACCGTCTTTACCCAGCGCTTCAATGTTGTGATCGGTATATGGTTTGATCCACGGTGTTTTACCCAAACGCGACTGGAATGAAACGGAATACGAACCTTCGGCCAGACCAAGTTCTTTTACCAGCAAACGGGTTGTTTCATAACATTGCGCGCGGTAGCAGTATTCATTGCGCGAACCGTACACCTGGCAGCAGGTACCCAGCTTGCACTGGTCGCCGACAGAGGCTTTGGTGATCTGTCTTTCAGGAATACCGTGATACGAGAAAATAACATGATCCCAGTTTCTTTGCTCCAGGTATTTGCGGCCAATCTCAGCAAAAGCTTTGATGAACAGCGGGTGATCAAAGAATTTCGAGATTACTTCTATGTGTGGCGTGATCTCCCATTTGCCCAGTACACGCAAGGCTTCTTCCACGGCAGAGCCGGTAGAAGCAGATGCATATTGCGGGAAAAGGGGGATAACAATGACTTTGTTATAACCTTTGCCTTCCAGTTCTTTCGCGGCCGATTCGATGGAAGGATTCTGGTAGCGCATGCCCAGCACAACTTTGTAATTATCGCCCAACGCCTGTTGCAATAAATCTTTAACAGCTACGCCATGGAACATCAACGGTGAACCCTTTTCGGTCCACAATTTCTTATATTCATGTGCAGATTTTGGCGCGCGGAAAGGAGCTATGATCATGTTAATCAGCATCCAACGGTTAAACCATGGAATGTCGATCACCCGGCGGTCCATTAAAAACTGGCGCAGGTATTTGCGCACATCCGGTGTATTTGGACTATCCGGTGTACCCAGATTGATGAGAAAGACTGCTGTTTTGGATTTTTTATTAGGCAATGCCATAGAAACATATTTAATTTGCAAACTTAACAAATAACTGTTTTAAAGTTGTGATTTGTATCAGCAGAATGATTTAAATTTATCATGATCTGGTCCTGATTAAAAAGTTGAAAACAGGCACTAAATACGTATAAACGAGTATCATGGAAAATAAAGTAGTTGCCCCGGCCGAAAATGGCCTGATGAAAAAAATCGTTTCGCATGCGAAAGAATATGGTTTTGTTTTTCCTTCATCAGAAATTTATGACGGGTTGCAGGCAGTATACGATTACGGACAAATGGGTGTTGAATTGAAAAACAACATCAAAACGGTTTGGTATAAAGCAATGACGCAGCTGAACGACAACATCGTTGGGATTGACGCTGCCATCTTTATGCATCCCTTAACCTGGAAAGCTTCGGGCCACATCGATGGTTTCAGCGATCCGATGATTGACAACAAAGATTCAAAGAAAAGATACAGAGCAGATGTGCTTGTTGAGGAGCGCGCGGCACAAATGGAAGCTGCCGGTAAAAAAGACGAGGCTGATGCACTGGTGAAAAAACTGGCTCGTCTGCTTGAAGCCGATGATCTGAAAGGTGTACAGGATCTGATCACGAATGAAAAAATTACTTGTCCGATTAGCGGTACTGCTAACTGGACAGAAGTACGTCAGTTTAACCTGATGTTCTCTACACAGGTAGGTTCTGTTGCAGAAGATGCAAGCACAATTTATTTAAGACCGGAAACGGCACAGGGTATTTTCGTAAACTTCCTGAACGTACAGAAAACAGGCCGTATGAAAATACCGTTTGGCATTGCGCAGATCGGTAAAGCATTCCGTAACGAAATCGTTGCAAGACAATTCACGTTCCGTATGCGTGAGTTCGAACAAATGGAAATGCAGTTCTTTATCCGTCCCGGCACAGAAATGGAATGGTATAAGAAATGGAAAGAAACACGTTTGAACTGGCACAAAGCGCTTGGTATACCAGCGGAGAAATTAAGATTCCACGATCACGAAAAACTTGCACATTACGCGAATGCTGCTGTAGATATTGAATTCGAATTCCCGTTTGGTTTCAAAGAAATGGAAGGCATCCATTCACGTACCGATTTCGATTTGGGCAACCACCAGGAATTATCGAAAAAGAAACAACAGTATTTCGATAACGATATCGACGAAGCTACCGGAAAACCTTATGGGAACTATGTTCCTTATGTAGTTGAAACTTCCGTTGGTGCTGACAGATGTTTCCTTGCCGTATTGTGTAATGCATATACGGAAGAAGTAACAGGCGAAGGCGAAAGCCAGAAAGAGCGTGTGTACTTAAAACTACACCCGACATTGGCGCCGATCAAAGCAGCGATCCTTCCGATCACGAAGAAAGACGGCCTGCCTGAGAAAGCAATGGAAATTTACAACGAACTGAAATACGATATCAAGGTAACGTATGAAGATAAAGATTCGATCGGTAAACGTTACACGCGTAACGACCTGATCGGAACACCATTCTGTATTGCAGTAGATCACCAGACTTTAGAAGATAATACGGTAACGATCCGTCACCGAGATTCGATGGAACAGGAAAGAGTTGCGATCAGCGAATTACGCCTGAAGATTCGTAAAGAGACAAGCTGGAGAACGATATTGGAGAAGGTGTAAAGATTAATAAATTATATTTTGGAAGGCGCATTTTATATGCGCCTTTCTTATTTTAATATATTTTCAAATGGAAAGAATTGACCCAATTAATAATGGAAGTAAAATATTTTTTAATTTATTTAAAAATTCAAACAATAATACTATTACAGATTTACCAGCTTTAGATATTTTTTTAAATAAACTTATTACTGAAACAGAAGGTCTAATTATAGTTGATTTTTTAGATCAAGGGAATTGGGATTGTTTAGGTAGTTATCATATTGATTATTCTACTGGTTATGTATTTCTGCATTGGCATCAATATAAAATTGGTCCATTAATTGAAAATTATATTGATGATGCTGGATTTAAACCTAACATTTATACTTTGATGATTCATTTCAAAGAATTAAGAATGGATAATATTAAAGATTTACCTTTTGTAGGAATTAGAGGTTTTGCTTTAAAAGAAAAGGAGGTATTAAAATATTTAACGTCTATAGGTCAATCAAATTCTACTTTGGAAATACGTAATGAAAATTTTTGTTCACTCTATTCAGTTGATAGAGGGAATTATTTTGAAGATTGTTTTTGTCATGATACTCCAATTTATTCGATTTTAATCATTCCAAAAGATAAAGAGCAAGGTTCAAGTTTATCTCAAAAAATACTTTTTTTATACAATTATAGTGATTGCTTAGAAAGGTTAGAAAAAGTGGAAACAACATTGTCAACTAAGAAATTAAGCGAAGACGAAATTTGTGAGAAGGCAAATACAATTAGGAGAATTTTCGAATACGTTTTAAAGATTGAATGTTGTTTTCATTCTAAATTTAATTACAGCTTATCTTTGGAAGAAATGTTTAATAAATTTCTTTTTAAAAAACATTACTCAGATTTAAATTTAGGAGACTTAATTTCTATTCTAAAATTTGTAAAACAAAAAGATCAAATGGAAAATTTAAATAAAATAGTTAGATTTTCTAATGAACTATCACATGATTCGGGAAAGCCTATTAGGCAAGAGATGGCGACTGAATTACTTAATTTAACAATAAATTATATTGATGAACTAGTTAAACTAATCAAGTAAGTATTTAAAAACGATTCCTGCTATAAACAAAAAAAGCTCATCAAACGATGAGCCTTTCTGTTTAAACCCGTCGGATTCGACGGGTTTAAAAATATAAGAGAAATTAAAGATTACGAATCCGTGACCTTTAATTTCTTTAATTCACTTACGCGCCATACACTGCAAAATCCGTATAACCATGTTCACCGGGGGTATAGAACAGTTCCATGTTCAAATCATGTGAAATGGGTTGGTCCTTTTTGAAACGTTCAACCAGATCCGGATTGTTGATGAACGGCCGGCCGAAACCTGTAGCATTTGTCAAGCCGCTCTCTATCGCTGCTTCAGCGGTTTCTTTTGTAAAGCCGCCGCAAAGAATAATCGTGTTTTTGAAATTGTTACGGATCTTTTGTTTGATCTCAATTGGTACTGCCGGCGCACCAATCGCTGAGTGGTCCACCAGGTGAATGTAAGCAATACCCAACTTGTTCAGTTCTTTTGAAAGATAATCATATTCTGCATCGATCTCCGGATAATGCGGCATGTCACTCGCTACACCATATGGAGAAAGACGGATCCCGGTTTTGTCTTTACCGATCGCAGCAGCTACCGCTTCAGTCACTTCCAGCACAAACTTAGCACGCTTCTCAATGCTGCCGCCATACTCGTCGGTACGTACATTGCTTACCGGAGAAAGGAACTGCTCTAACAAGTAACCGTTTGCGCTGTGCAGTTCCACTCCATCGAAACCAGCTTCGATTGCATTCTTTGCAGCCGTTACAAACTCCGCTTTTGTAGAAACAAGTTCTTCCGCAGTCATGGCGTTTGGTACCGGGAAATCCTGCATCTGTAAGGAGTCCGTCCACATTTGTCCGGCGGGCTTCACGGCTGAAGGCGCAAGAATCTTTGTACCTGCTGCCATGTTAGCCGGGTGCGAGATGCGGCCGGTGTGCATTAATTGTATCACGATTTTCCCGCCTTTGTCATGCACGGCTTTCGTTACTTTCTTCCAGCCTTCAACCTGCTCTTTGCTGAAGATGCCGGGGATGCGTGCGTAACCCAAACCGTTTGGTGAAGGCGATGTTCCTTCGGTAACGATCAGTCCGGCGCCGGCGCGCTGTCCGTAATACGTTGCCATTAAATCGTTTGGTATGTTACCGATTGCGCGGCTGCGTGTCATCGGTGCCATTATAATACTGTTTGCCAGGGAAATAGAACCGATCTTTTGAGGTTCAAATAATTTAGATGTTGTCATGGGATAAAAAGATATCGTGGGTAAAAGTGTGTTGAGACAATATAAGTGCTAAGAAGTATTATTAGTTCCTTAAGCGAGGTTACTAAATGGTAACCAAAGTTTTTATTATCGGTTGTTAAGAAATCTGTATGGCATACAGTACGAAATGCTGGTCTGTGTGTCACAGACCAGGGTGCAGTACTTAATTAAGTTTATGCCATTCTAAATTAGAGCAAGGCCTTGGAGGATTCGTTAGCGGAACGAACCAAACCTATAAGATTTTCTTTGTTAATCAACGAACCTTTATGAATCAAAACCTTATAGGTTTTATTTGTTAAAGGCCCCATCCATTTTTCTCCGGTCGAATTCGTTTTCATTATTTGCCAGAAAAACGGTTGCCACGCTATTGCCGATAAAATTGGTGATTGCTCTGGCCTCCGACATGAAGCGGTCAACAGCTAGCAGCAGCGCCAGGCCTTCAACCGGAATAACTTTAACCGCTGTTAAAGTGGATGCGAGTACAATGAACCCGCTGCCTGTTACGCCGGCCGCGCCTTTAGAGGTGATCAGCAAAATGCCGATGATAGACAGGATCTGTGAGAGAGCCAGGTGTACATGAAATACCTGCGCCAGAAATAATACCGACATCGAGAGATAGATTGTGGTACCATCGAGGTTGAAGGAGTAACCGGCAGGCACAACCAAACCAACAACCGGTTTGGAACAGCCCATGCGTTCAAGCTTTTCCATGAGCGAAGGCAGCGCCGCTTCGGAAGAAGAAGTTCCCAATACGATCAATAGTTCTTCACGAATATATTTCAACAACGACAACAAACGGATTTTGTAGTACCACAAGATCAGACCGAGAACGACAAAAATAAAAAGTGCCATGGTGATGTACACGGTCAGCATGAGTTTGCCTAGTGGCAGCAAGGTTGTAAGTCCGTATTTGGAAATGGTGAATGCCATACCGCCGAAGGCCCCGATGGGTGCAAGCAGCATGACATAATGCAGGGCTTTAAAAAGTTTTTTGGAAATGGGTTGCAGCCAGTCAATTAATTGTTGTCGCTTATGATATCTGCTGAGCATGATTCCCGAAACAATGGCGATCAATACAACCTGCAGCGTTACATTGTCTTTTAAAAAATGGAACCAGCTGAAATCTTCGGCACGCTTGGTGTAGGTACTGATGTCTCCGCCCGCAACGGAAGATGTTACCACGCCGTCACCCGGACGAATGACCCAGGCTGCGCCAACGCCGATCAGCAAGGCAAAGGTTGTTACAATTTCAAAATACAACAAGGCTTTCGCACCTACCTTACCTGCCTTTTTCAAATCACTCATGGAAGCAATGCCCAGCGTGATCGTTAAGAAGATGATTGGGTTGATGAATATTTTAACCAGTGAAATAAACAGACTGCTGAGAAATTCGGTAAAGGTTGTTTTAATTTCTATATCGGTCAGGTAAAGATTTAATTTGAAAGGCTTATCCAATACGGGCATTAATGCGGTCTGCGGATAAACATGTCCGAGCCACACACCAAGCACAATAGCTGTCAGCACCCAGAAGGTAAGATTGGAAAAAATTCTTTTCATACGATTGTGAAAAAGCAGCCTGTTGATGAATCATGATTTCTTCTTCCTGAAACAAAAGTTAGCAAGAACTGCTGCGAATAGTGTAGATAAGATCCAGAGTAATTTCAAATTTTCTGACTGCTCAATTGCGTCTGTATAAGATGAATTGACGTAATAGCAGAAAACAAACCAAATTGACAAAATACCTATAAAAGCAGCAGTTCTTTTCAACAAAGACATAACTATATTGTTTCATTCATTTATTTATTCACCCGCAGTCAGCGCTGCTTCGACTTCCGCCAGTTTCTGTGCTGTATACGCGCCTTTCGTTACATGCGTGATCACGCCTTTATCATCCAGTACAAAGAAATAAGGCTCATCATTTTCTACGATGTCCAACGTTTTTTTGTATGAAGCAAATTCACCCACATAGGTTAACACATAAGGTTGTAATTCTTTTTGTGTTTGGGTTTGTATGGCTTTTATAATATCGCCGGCAGCAACTTTATTTGTTCCGGTAACAACCGCAACGAAATAGGTGTTTACATTATACACCTCTGCCGCAAATACAGTTTTCTTTTTTTGAATGAACGTTTGATATGCAGGCTGGTACCAGGTCTTCAGGCTTTCTTCCGCTTTTTTAGAAAAAGCAATACCAACGATGCTGTATTTCCCTTTCACACTGTCGGGAACGGGGAATGATTGTCCGCTTAATTTTTTCGTTGCAATATCCGGGAATGCCGAACCTGTCTGCGCAACAGCACAAGCTGTTGATACAGCCGTGAATAAAAGGAATACGATGATTTTTTTCATAGTGGTACGGTTACTTGATACTCTTTACTAACGTTTGAATGCAATAATCTATTTCGTCTTTGGTATTATATCTTCCGAAAGAAAAACGCACATAGCCCCAATCGTCTTTGGCGCCAATGGCTTCCAATACATGCGAACCAATATTCGTGCCGCTGGTGCAGGCGCTGCCGGCAGATGCAGAAATTTTTGCAATGTCCAGGTTCATCACCAGCATCTCGTTATTTTCTGATGGCGGCAGACTTACGTTCAGCACATGCACCAGGCTTTTATCGATATCAGCAGATTCGCCATTGAATAATAAGCCGGGAATTTTATTCAGCTCTTCAATCATGTATTTTTTCAGCTCTATGATATGCATGCGATCTTCATCCATGCGCTGGTAGGCAAGTTCCAAAGCTTTGGCCATACCTACGATGGCGGCCGTGTTTTCTGTTCCGCCGCGCATGTTGCGCTCCTGCGCGCCGCCATGCATATAAGGATAGATCGTTGAGCCGGCTTTTAAGTATAACAAACCAATGCCTTTTGGTCCGTGGAATTTATGCGCAGAGCCGGCAATGAAATCAACCGGCAGAGATAATAAATGCAAAGGATAATGACCAATGGTCTGTACCGTATCGCTGTGAAAAAAAGCGCTGTACTGCTGGCAAAGTTCACCGGTCTTTTTCAGATCCAGGATATTGCCGATCTCGTTGTTGCCGTGCATCAGACTGACCAACGCCGGTGTGTTTGCCCTGAGCAACGATTCAAGATGAGCCAGGCTAATAACACCCTGCTCATTTACATCTACATAGTGGACAGTAACGCGGTTCAGTTTTTCCAGATACTGCACGGTATGCAGTACCGCATGGTGTTCAAGCCGGCTGGTAATGATGTGTTTGATGTTGTGTTTTTCAACCGCACCGATGATCGCAGTATTATCTGCTTCGGTTCCGCCGGAGGTAAAAAAGATCTCCGCTGCCGTGGTGTTCAGCAGGTCTGCAATTTTCTTGCGCGCAATCTCAATGGCCGACCGCGTTTCACGGCCATGTCCGTGTATGGAAGAAGCATTGCCAAAGCGGTCCGTTAAATAAGGCATCATGGCTTCGAGAACCTGCGGATCTAAAGCCGTTGTTGCTGCATTATCTAAGTAAACACGCATTGGTTTCAAGCACTTCTTTTATATCGTTGATAATTTTATGAGCCAAATTGTCTGCAGTTGCATGGGTGTCTGCTTCCGCATAGATACGAATGATCGGCTCGGTGTTGGATTTACGTAAGTGTACCCAGCCTGCTTCAAAGTCAAAACGTACTCCGTCGACTGTGATCATAGGTGTTTTTGCGTAATGCTCCTTTATTTTTTCGATCACACAATCCACGTCAATTTCCGGAGTCAATTCAATTTTATTTTTTGAAATAACATAGTTCGGGTAGCTGGCACGCATCATGGAAATAGACTTTCCGTATTTCGCCAGATGAGAAAGGAACAAGGCAATACCTACTAAGGCGTCTCTGCCGTAATGCAGTTCAGGATAGATCACACCGCCGTTGCCTTCACCGCCGATCACAGCTTTATTCTTCTTCATGGCCGTAACTACGTTCACTTCACCAACGGCAGAAGCGATATAGTTTTTACCATGTTTCTCCGTTACATCTTTTAATGCCCGTGTTGAGGACAGGTTTGAAACCGTATTGCCCGGTGTATTTTTCAATACATAATCAGCAATGGCAACCAGTGTGTACTCTTCGCCGAACATACTTCCGTCTTCGTTCACAAAACACAAACGGTCAACATCCGGATCTACCACGATGCCTAAATCGTAATGACCTTTTTCGATTTCATTGGAAATGAATGAAAGGTTTTCCGGCAGCGGTTCCGGGTTGTGCGGGAAGTGTCCGTCGGGTTCGCAGTAGAACGCAGAAACTTTTTTAACGCCCAATGCTTTCAGCAGTAAGGGTAGTGCAATACCACCCGTAGAATTTACACAGTCAATGGCAACGGAAAAATCCTTTGCCTGGATCGCTGCCACATCTACCAATGGTAATTTTAAAATAGCGTCAATATGTTTTTGAATGTAGCTGTCGTCTTTGCGGTATGAACCGAAATGTTTTACATCTACAAATTCAATATTTTCTTTTTTAGCAAGAACCAGAATTTTTTTACCGTCGCGCTCTGAAACAAATTCTCCATTAGCGTTCAGTAACTTCAAGGCATTCCATTGGCCCGGGTTATGACTGGCAGTAATGATGATACCGCCGGCTGCCTGCTCCCACACAACAGCCATTTCTACGGTTGGTGTCGTTGATAGACCTAAATCCACTACATCAAATCCAAGGCACCGTAACGTTTCTGTAACGATGGAAGAAATCCATGGTCCCGATAAACGGGCATCACGGCCGATAACGATCTTATTATTATTTGAAGCACTTCTTGCCCACGTTCCGTATGCTGCAGCAAATTTCGCCACATCGATCGGTGTTAACGAGTCGCCGGGTTTACCGCCGATAGTTCCGCGGATTCCGGAAATAGATTTAATTAAAGTCACAGTTAAAAAGATTTATTGTGTAACCAAATTTACAAAACAGAAACCATATACAATCTTTTCTTTTTAAAATTATACAAACAAATATTTTATCAACATCCGGCTAAAATTTCTTTATGAAAACAAGCATTAGTAAATAGAATATGGTTATTTGTTATATAAACGTCTTTTTGTTATGAATTCAAGAGCAGAGCAATTAAAAGCATTTGACCGTTTGTTGACGATCATGGATGAATTGCGGGAACAATGTCCGTGGGATAAAAAACAAACCATTGAAAGTTTGCGCTATTTAACCATTGAAGAAACGTTTGAACTCTCGGATGCCATTGTCGACAAGAACATGGATGAGATCAAAAAGGAGTTGGGCGATATCATGCTACATCTGGTTTTTTATGCCCGGATCGCTTCAGAGACTAATGATTTTGATATTGGAGATGTACTGAATGCCCTCTCGGAAAAGATGATCCGCCGCCACCCGCATATCTATGGCGATGTAAAGGCAGAAGACGAAGAAGCCGTAAAGAAAAACTGGGAGCAGATCAAGATGACGGAAAAGCCGAAGGAAGAATCTATTTTAAGCGGTGTTCCCAAATCACTGCCGGCTATGATCAAAGCTACCCGTATACAGGAGAAAGCCCGTGGCGCCGGTTTCGACTGGGAAGAAAAAAAACAGGTCTGGGAAAAGGTGGAAGAAGAACTTGCAGAATTCAAGCGGGAATTTAACATAGAAGACGATAAAAAGATTGACGCATTTAAAGCCGAAGGCGAACTCGGTGATTTATTTTTCTCCCTGATTAATTACGCCCGCTTCCTGAACATCAACCCCGAAGATGCACTGGAGCGCACCAATAAAAAATTCATCAAACGTTTTCAGTATCTGGAAAGAGAATCCAGAAAAGATGGCAAGCAATTAAACACCATGAGCCTGGCCGAAATGGATGAATACTGGAATGCAGCGAAGAAGGCTTAAGGCGGAATGCCTAAGGCTTAATGCTTTTGCGTTTCATTAATCATTTTAGTTTGTAAATTTTATTCTCATCTTTAAAGTACTGAAGTTAAAAATAAAGAAATGACAAGCCTTAGGCTTTAAGCATTTCGCCTTAGGTTTAACACCCATGGAAACATTTAAAAAAATATACAAAGCCGCTTTCTATTTGAATATCGTACTGTTTCTTTTTTTCTTTTATTCGTTGTATCAGTATGGCGAAACCTATTCAGATATAAAAACTCCGGATAAAACAGAAGCCATTACGAGCCATGGAAAAACGTATTATGTCAGTAAAGCAGATCAGCATAAAATGAATATCATCGGCTGGACTTCTTTATCACTGTTTGTTTCCGTGTTAGGTATCGGTTTGTATTATAAGGTTAAATATAAGAAGGATCTTTTGTAGACGTAAAGCATAAGGCGGAACGCCGAAGGCTTAAAGCTTTTCACATTAAGCTTTTTTCTTTATCTTAGTATTACTATCGTTTTAATCTTCACATGAAACCTATTAATACTCAAAGCAAATCTTCGGCCAATAAGCAGTTAAATGTTTATGAGGAACGTTTTTTGTTATTAATGAAATTAATGAAAATTGATCGAATGCTGCGCAACGCAACGATTATCCATTCGGAAAATAAACCAAAGAAATAATGGATATTTTTGATGAAGAGGTTTTAAATCTCTGGAAGGCGTTTCACAAAAACAAATTTCAATATATTATGGTTGGAGGTTTCGCAACCAATCTGAATGGCTTTTCAAGAACAACTGCAGATATTGATATATGGTTAAAAGATACTCCACAAAATAGAATACATCTCAAAGATTCTCTGGCACAAATGGGTCTTGGTGATTTGCCGCAAATGGAGCGGATGGATTTTATTCCCGGCTGGTCTTCCATTAGACTTAACTCAGGCATGGAACTGGATCTAATGTCTTATATAAAAGGCTTCGAACAGGAAACATTTGATGCATGCTATCAATCAGCATCAACAGCTGTTATTTTTGACATACCAATAAAGTTCTTGCATATCAATCACCTGATTGAAAGCAAAAAAGCCTGCGACAGGCCAAAGGATAAAATCGATGTGTTGGAATTGGAGCGAATTAAGGCTGAACGAGAAAGATTGTAATAAGCTTAAGGCCTTAGCTTTTCGCTTTAAGCTATAATATTCAGCACCATCCCCAGCATCACCAAACCCACGCCAACCGAGGATTTCAGGCTGATGTACTCGCCGAAGAACGTGATGCCGTAGAAAAAAGAAAGTACAATACCCAGATAATACACGTAGGAAATATTTTTCACCTCTTCGTGTTTATAGGCTTTGGTCAGGAAAAGCTGTCCCACATGTGTGGTAATTCCAATCAACAATAGAAACAACCATTCCCGTGCATCCGGTGTTTTCCATTCTGTAAAGATAAAGGGCAGCATACAAGGAATGGTAATGAACGGAAAGTAAAACATGATCACGGCGGTATCGTCGGTGTCGCGCAGTGTACGTACAACGAAGTGCGCTGTGGCCGTAAAGAAGGCTGCACACAAACCAAGGATGATTCCTACGGTTGACAGGTCTTTATCCAACCCTTTCATTAAAAACACACCCAGAAAAGAGATGCCGAAAAACAACCATTTCAAATGCGGGATCTTTTCTTTCAGAAATAAGAAAGCCAGAAATAAGGTAAAGAAAGGAACGAGATTGCCGATGGTTACTGCTGTTCCCAGTGGCAGCAGTTGTATGGAATAAAAGAAACAGATCAGCGAAAACATGCCGACCAAACCACGCAGCACCAGAAATGGTTTGTTGTTTCCCCACACCGGAACCCTGGCTTGCCGGATTGCGATGTAGCAGAATATAATGGAAAAGACAGACCGGATAAAAATTGTTTGTACAACGGGAATCTCCGGAATCGCTTTCACACACAAATGCATGAGTGAAAAGGAGACAATGGAGATAAGCATGTAGCGGATACCGAGCGTCATGAGTACAAAGTACTAAGTACGGAGTACAGAGTATGAGAAATAAATTATAATAATGGAAAGGGTTTCAAAATAGAATTTTTTGTATACTGTACTCTATACTTCTTCGCCCACATAGCGTTCCCATTTATCGAGTACGGCCTGCATATCATCCGGCAACTTGCTGTCGAACTGCATAAATTCCTTTGTGGTGGGATGTACGAAGCCCAGCGTTTTGGCATGCAGTGCCTGGCGTGGTAATAGTTTGAAACAATTCTCAACAAACTGTTTGTACTTACCTGTTACTGTTCCTTTCACCACTGCATCACCTCCATAACTCATGTCATTAAATAACGGGTGGCCGATCGACCGCATGTGTGCACGGATCTGGTGTGTACGCCCGGTCTCCAGATTACATTGCACCAATGCAACATAATGATAGGCGTTCAGGGTTTTATAATGTGTGATGGCCAGCTTGCCATCTTCTTCGTTGTCGTAGGTAGCAACAATCTTGCGGTCTTTCGTACTTCTTCCCAGGTAATTGCGGATGGTTCCGTCTTTGGGTTGTGGTGTACCCCAGGTGATGGCATAATAAGTGCGTTCTATGGTATGGTCCGCAAACTGTTTTGCCATGAAGGTCATGGCATAATCTGTTTTTGCAATTACCAATAAGCCTGAAGTATCTTTATCAATGCGGTGTACCAGGCCCGGCCGGATTTCTCCGTTGCGGTGCGTCGGCAGATTTTCAAAATGGTACGCGAGTGCGTTAACAAGGGTGCCGGTCCAGTTGCCGTGTGCGGGGTGCACCACCATGCCCGGTTTTTTATTTACAATCAGTATCTGATCATCTTCATACACAATATCCAGCGGAATGTTTTCCGGGATCAATACATTTTCACGCGGCGGATGCGGTAGCGAAATAGTAATCACGTCACCCGGCTTTACCTTATAACTGGCTTTGGTTGGCTTATCGTTTACACGAACAGCTTCTGCTTCAATACCATATTGAATACGGGAGCGCGTCGCATTTTGAATACGCGACATCAGAAATTTATCGATGCGCAGCAACGTTTGTCCGGGGTCGCAAACCACACGGTGGTGTTCAAACAATTCGTCTTCCGCGAACCCGTCTTCTAATTCTTCCGGTAGTTGATTTTCTGCCATAACTGTAAAGGTACGGAAACCTTCGATAAGAAACGACATGTTTGATGATTTGAGCTTTAGGGCATTTATTGGTAAAATTCCAAAATTCAAAAAACAAATTCCAAACAGCCGTAAAGTTAGTTATTAGCATTTACTTTTCTTGCCAGCAATTTGTTTAAGTTATTTGTGTGGCTTGTTGAGTAGTTTGGAATTTGTTTTTTGTAATTTGGAATTTCTACACGAATTATGCTATTACATAGTAACCTTGAGCGTATTCAATTACCACTTCTTGAAGCAGCAGACGTTCAATTGTACCTGAAACGTGAGGACTTAATCCATCCCTTATATGGTGGAAATAAGATCCGGAAGCTGAAATACAATGTAATGCAATGTGTGAAGGAAAGGAAAAGCGGATTGCTTACTTGCGGTGGTGCGTATTCCAACCACATACTTGCAACGGCGGCGTATGCTAAAGAGCAGGGTTTGAAAATCAAAGCATTGATTCGTGGTGAGGAACTGCTGATTGAAAACCCGACACTGAAAGATGCCGCTGCTCTTGGCATGGAGTTCGTTTTTGTTTCGAGGGAAGTATATAGAAGCATTCGTGAAAATCCGAAACTGGCGTTTGAAGCAAGTGATTCAAGCAGTAAAGAATTTTATTTTGTTCCCGAAGGAGGAACAAATGCATTTGCGGTTGAAGGAGTTGCTGAGCTGGTGCAGGAGATTGATGTGCCATTTGATTATATCACAACCCCTTGCGGCACGGGCGGAACATTCGGCGGTTTGATGAAAGGCATTAAAGATCTTGATTGTAAGCTGCTTGTTTTTTCAGCCTTGAAGAATGGTGATTATATTATTGATGAAGTTGCTGCTTTATTGAAAGAAGATTTTGACCGCAGCAAGCTAGCGCTGTTCACTTCGGATTATGTTTTTGGTGGCTATGGAAAGGTGAAACCGGAACTTGTTGACTTTGTAAAAGATTTTGAACAACAAACAGGTATTTTACTTGATCCGGTCTACAATGGAAAAATGATGTTCGGCTTGCTGGATAAAATTGCAAACGGGTATTTTAAAAAAGGCTCAGTAATAGTAGCGCTGCATACAGGTGGTGTGCAGGCATGGAGAGGCTTTGGAAGCATAGAGCTAAAGACTTAAAGCTGGGGGAAATTCCAAAAAACAAATTCCAAACGGAGACAAATCTAACCAACCCACGACTCAACCCGTTGTTGTGCCACCGGCCAACAACCCACTGTTCTGAGATGATAAATTCAGTAAGTGGTTGGCATTCGCAGCGAACAAAACTACTATACAAGTCAAAGAAAAATCATCAGGCTGAAGACCTGAAACAAATTAACTTGCATCGCCGCAAGGCAAAGTGGGGGTAATATGAAACGATTTACACTTTACACTTTTTACTTTACACTTCGCTTTCTATATTTACATACTACACTCATAACCAAATACTATGTCTCAACTTACTGCTGCTGCTGTTTCTGCTTATGTGGAACAAAACAAAGATCGTTTTATTGGTGAACTGTGCGACTGGCTGAAGATTCCTTCTGTCAGTGCCGACAAGAAATTCAAAGCAGACGTGATCCGTGCAGCAGAATTTGCGAAAGAACAATTTTTAAAAGCCGGTGCAGATAAAGCAGAGCTTTGTGAAACAGGCGGCAATCCGGTTGTGTATGCAGAGAAAATGGTTGATCCGGCAAAACCGACAATTCTGGTTTATGGTCACTATGATGTGCAGCCGGCAGATCCATATGAACTGTGGACTTCACCTCCCTTCGAACCGGTTATTAAAGATGGAAACATTTATGCCCGCGGTGCCTGCGACGACAAAGGCCAGGTATACATGCACATCAAAGCGCTGGAGATTTTAACAGCGATGAAGGATGTGCCATGCAACATCAAATTCATGATTGAAGGCGAAGAAGAAGTTGGTTCTGATAACCTTGGTCCGTTCCTGGAAAAAAATAAAGAAAAGTTGAAAGCCGATGTGATCCTGGTTTCAGACACAGCAATCTTCTCTGTCGATACGCCTTCGATAACGATTGGTTTGAGAGGCTTAAGTTACCTGGAAGTAAAAGTTACCGGTCCCAACCGAGACCTGCATTCCGGTGTATATGGCGGTGCGGTTGCCAACCCGATCAATATTTTATGTGAAATGATCGCGGGCATGAAAGATGAAAACAATCACATTGTAATTCCTGGCTTCTATGATGCTGTGCTTGAGCTGAGTGATGCAGACCGTAAAGCGTTGAACAGTGCACCGTTCAATTTAGATAATTATAAAAAAGCATTGGACATTGCCGATGTGGAAGGTGAAAAAGGCTTCACTACCTTAGAAAGAACCTCCATCCGTCCAACGCTGGATGTTAACGGCATCTGGGGCGGTTACATTGGTGAAGGCGCAAAAACAGTATTGCCATCCATCGCACAGGCGAAGATTTCCATGCGTTTGGTACCGAACCAGACACCGGAAAAGATTACGCAGTTGTTTACGGACTATTTCAAAAGTATCGCACCGGCATCGGTAAAAGTAGAAGTTACGCCGCATCACGGCGGTGAACCGGCAATTACACCAACCGACAGTGCCGGCTATAAGGCAGCTGAAGCAGCATTTGCTGAAGCCTGGAACAAAAAACCAATTCCGATGCGTGAAGGCGGCAGTATTCCGATTGTTGCCTTGTTTGAAAAAGTTTTGGGTTTGAAAACCGTATTGATGGGTTTTGGACTGGATTCAGATGCGATCCACTCACCTAATGAGCACTACAGGGTATTTAATTACCTGAAAGGAATTGAAACGATTGTGCTGTTCCATAAGTATTTCGCGGGGAAGTAGTCTGAATCAGGATTTACCGGATTTAAAGATTAAACAGGGTTTCAAAGAAATTCAAAGTCGTCATAAATAAATGTTTGTGTCAGCGCAGTTTCTACCCGTGGTTCGCCGCGGGGAATTGTCTTGTTAATTGGGGTTTTAATTTTCACTTTCTTCAGTGAAAATTTATTATTCGTCTTACAACTTGTCTGTCGGAGACTGTCAGGAAATGAATATGCAAACGACTAATTTATCGTTAGAAACTTAATGGTTTCGGATTTTGTATAGTATAATATGATAAAACAGATTATAGCAGTTGTTTTTTGTTTATTTTCTGCCATGGTGCAGGCAGAGAATAATGATCCTATAAAATGGTCTTTTGCATTGTCTTCCAAAGAGATACACATTGGCGATACCATTGAAGTCATTGCAACAGCAGCCATTATTCCTGACTGGTATCTCTATTCCAATGATTTTGATCCCAATCTTGGTCCAACCATAACAACATTTGATTTCGTTGCCGACAAAGGATATTCCTTACTGGGAAAAACGAAGGCGATCAAACCGAAGAAAAAATACAGTGATATCTGGGAAGGCGATGTTACCTACTTTGTGGAACATGCCGAATTCAGACAGAAAATAGTTGTCCTGTCTGCAGAAATGAAAATAGCAATGTCTGTTAACTTCCAGACATGTAATGATGTGATCGGCCGTTGTATTCCGGGCGATGAAGAATTTACATTTAGCGGTTTGATAATTCTGCCGGCAAGAAAAATTGCTAAAGCAACGACTCCTGTTAATCCTTCAACTGCCGCAGATCCGGCAGTAGTAAGTCCAATTGACAGTAACTCAGCAACAGCCGTTATTTCTGATTCAGCGGAAAAGACCACCGCTGTTTCAAGTAAACAGATTACAATCAAAGATCGTGGCGGTGTTACACAAAATACTTCTTTGTTGATCTTTGCCTTGCTTGCATTTGCGGCCGGATTTTTATCGATTATTACACCTTGTGTTTTTCCAATGGTGCCGATGACGGTTTCATTTTTTACAAACACCTCTGCTTCAAAGAAGCAATCTGTCCGGAAAGCAATTATCTATGGCCTGTCAATTGTTTTGATTTATACTTTAATAGGAGTTGTAATTGCATCTACTCTTGGGAAAGATTTCGGACATTTTATTAGCACACATTGGCTTCCGAATATAGTTTTTACATTGATATTTATTGTCTTTGCACTTTCTTTCTTTGGTCTGTTTGAGATCACATTACCGAGTAATTTCATTAATAAGGTTGATAAACAATCAGATAAAGGGGGGCATATAGGTATCTTTTTTATGGCTTTTACTATTGTACTCGTATCTTTCTCATGTACGGGCCCAATTGTGAGTACAATTCTCTTGTCTGCTGCAGGAGGCGAAATTATTAAACCTGTTATTGGTATGATTGCTTATTCATCCGCCTTTGCATTACCTTTTACTTTATTTGCATTATTTCCAAGTTGGTTAAAATCATTACCTAAATCCGGAGGATGGCTCAATACTGTAAAAGTGAGCCTCGGCTTTATCGAATTAGGTCTCGCACTAAAGTTCCTGAGCATGGCTGATCTGGTAGAACACTGGAATATATTGAACAGAAACACATATTTATTATTATGGATTCTAATTTTGTTTTCTTTAGGTCTATATTTGTTAGGTGTGATTAAATTAAGTGAACACGATAAAGGACCGATTGGCCGAATAAGAAAATCACTTGCAATTCTGAGTTTCGTTTTTGCAACTTATTTAAGTGTAGGGATTGCTGGAAATCCTTTAAAACCGCTATCAGGTTATTTGCCGCCGCTTGAAGATTATACAACAGAAACAGACAAAATTTGTGGTACACCTAAATACAACAATTTTTTACATTTGCCATTGGGCTTGCAGGGTTACTTTGATTACAAAGAAGCATTGGCTTGTGCCAAACAGCAAGGTAAACCATTGTTCATCGATTTCACCGGGCATGGTTGTGTAAACTGTAGAGAAATGGAGCGAAATGTTTGGGCTGATTCATCTGTTCTTAAACGTCTTAAAGAAGACTTTGTAATTGTTGCTTTGTATACTGATGATAGAACAATGCTTCCTGAAAATGAATGGTATACATCTAAATTGGACAATAAAGTTAAAAAAAATATTGGGGCTCAAAATAATGACTTTCAGGAGAGTCGATTTAATTATATAGGCCAACCACTTTATGTAATTTTAGACCCTCATACTGAAAAGGAGCTTACTCAACATATAAATTTTGAAAGAAGTGTTGATGCATACATTGATTTTCTGGAAGAAGGAAAAATGAATTACAGAAAGCTGTATAAATGAGCAGGCTTGAAAACGATATAAAAACAATAAACCTGATTATCTCGAACCTTGATAACTTTTCAAGCAGAGCAGAACGTTTGCTTAAAGAAAAAAGGAATGGCTATCCTGATTTTTTTGATCAATACTGCGATTATCTCTGTTATTTAAAAGAGCTGCATTTTGAAACAAAAGAAATTAAGGAACATATTCAGAAAGCACCAAAAATTCCAACCTCAGAATTTCCATTTTGGAAGCTTATGATCATTTTACCACTTTTTTTATATCTCTATATATTTCAGTTCTATTTAATATTCTTCATATGGGTATTCATTATTGGAGGCATTGCCTTATATTTTTTTATAAATGAAAGGAGAAGACGTAAAATGAATCAAATTATGGTTTTCAATTCGCGGTTGATAGACCTTCTTGAGAAAAGCTCAATTGTTTAATTATGTTTTTGTCAGCCAAGTAACTCTGGGCTAGACAAAACAAGTATTTGCATTTTTTATTATAAAAATCACACCTACGTTTTCCGGTAAATATATATATTGCACTAGATTCTGATTATTAAATCATTCAGGCAAATATATTTACTATGTCCAGGGTTAAATCCAAGAGCTTATTTGATCTTATTCATTCACTGAGTCCGAATGAAAAAAGGCACTTTAAAATCAATCATTCTGCCAGCGGCGACCCGGATGATAAGAAAATGCTCCTCTTGTTTGATTATCTGAACAAGCAAAAATCATTTAATGAAGAACGTGTGTCGGAAGTAATTCCGGCCATTAAATCTTCCCAGCTTTCAAACCTGAAGGCATATTTATATGAAAAAATTCTGCTTTCCCTGCGCCAATATAATTTGCCTAAAATTCTGGATCTGCAGATCCGGGAGCAGATCGATTTTGCCCAGCTTTTATTTGAGCGCCGATTATACCCGCAGGGGAAATCCTGCCTGAAAAAAGCCCGTCGGCTTTCACAGGTACATGAGAACCTGGAACTGACCCTGGAGATTATCAAGCTGGAAAAAAGCATCCTGATGCTGACCATCGACGAGGATATCGAAGAAACCGTTGATACCATCATTGAAGATGTACGGAAAATCAATTCCCAGATCCATAACATCAATATGTTTTCCAATTTGAGCATTAAATTGAACTCCTATTATACCCGGATCGGGTTTATTCGTGATGAAGAAGACTCCATACGGGTAAAAGAATATTTTATAAGCAATTTGCCTGATTATAAGGAGGAAGAACTTTCTTTGGGAGAAAAAATCACATTGTATCTTTTATATATTGGTTATTACTATTTTTTGCAGGATTTTTCCAATGGTTACCTGTATGCCAACAGGTTAGTACATTTGTACGAAGAAAACCCTGACCGAATCAAATTTTCTCCGGAAAATTATGTTAAGGCATTGAACAACTTAATGATAGCACAATTTAAGTTGAATTATTTTGAAGAGTTTGTTTTACATAAACATAAGCTGATTAACTTTACAAATGATAGTACTGTTTATTTTAATGAACGACTTAAAATCAGCTTATTAAAATATTATTTTATTCATGAATTGAACCTTTTTTTCCTCACGGGCGAGTTTAATGCAGGTGTAAAGAAGTTATTTATTGACCGGAAAGAGGATATCGATGACTTGCTGAAAAAACTCGATTCGCACTCTGCATTGATCCTGATGTATAAGATAGCCTGTTTGTATTTCGGAGCAGGTTTATACAACCATTGTTTGAGATGGCTTAACCGGATCATCAATATTCCAAACGTGGATATCCGGGAAGATATCCATTGCTTTGCCCGGATCATTAACCTGATCTGTCACTATGAACTGGGTAATTTTGATGTGATCAAATACTATATTATTTCAACCTATCGCTTTTTATGGAAGCGGGACGATTTACGGATGTTCCAGAAATATATCCTGAAATTCCTGAAGGATCTGAATAATGATGTGGATGTAGCAGAGCTTGTCAGCCGGTTCAGCAACCTGAAAAATCAGCTGGTGCCTATTGAAAACAGTGATTATGAAAAACGGGCCTTTATTTATTTTGATATCATCTCCTGGCTGGAAAGTAAAATCGAAGGCAAATCGGTGCAGGAAGTGATTATGAGTAAGGCAAAAGCCAAAGGCTTTTATCTGGAATAAGACAAGAATTACAATTGATCAAAGAATGATTCCTGATCTTCGCTCAAAGGAAGGGAAGTATCTTTTGTTGCTTGAACCTGGGTTGTAGTTTTGGTTAGGACTAACTCACGGCCAAAAGTATCCAAAGCATGCAAGGCAGGGATCAACCCCTGGGCTTTATCAGTTAATTTGTAATCAATTTTTGGTGGATTTCCTTCAGTAACAACACGTTCAACAAAACTTTCTTCTTCCAATTCCTTCAACTGGAGAGAAAGCATACGATCGGTAATTGATGGAATATTTTTTCTTAAATCAGAGAACCTGAGCGGTTTATCAATCAAATTCCAAATAATAATAAACTTCCATTTGCCATATAGAACTTCATTCAGTATTTCCAGTCCTGATTTAAACCATTTGTTATTATATTTTATATCACTCATATTAATAGAATTTTATTATAATTATGATAAATATAAAAAGAATAGTTATTTAATAAAAGCGGAATAAGTAAAGGCAAAAAAAAACCTGTCCCGAAGCTATCAGGACAGGTTTAAGAAAATGTTTTTTGAGCCCAGATCAATAAGGGTGAGCGTAGCTGTTTGGAGCAACCACGATGTATTGACCTACGAGGATCATTATTGCAGAAAATGCAATAACAAGTGCGTATAAAGTTTCTTTTGATTTTATAACATTGCCGCTGGCATCTTTCATCACATTCCCATTTGAAAGCATGTATCCGCTGAAATTACCAACAATAAAACCAACAACGATTAAGATAGTACCTAGTGCACCCATAGAATTATATAAGTTAAGATGATATGTCTTATTGAAGATTGAAACGAAACCTGTGAATGTTTTTATTTCAACTCAAACAAAAATAGGATATACAAATCAATTCCGCCACAAAATGTTAAAATTTATATTTTTAAAATTTATATTTAAGACATAAATGAAGCAACAATAGCCCCATATCTGGTTATCCGGCTGGCATTACTGCAATTATTAAGTAAATTTACCCCAAACATTAACATATAATTTGTGAAAAAGCTTCTTGTAGTCCTTTCGTTATTCCTAATCACTGCAACGGTTTCATTTGGTCAATTTAAAAGACAGAGAGAATATTCCGGTTTTTTTGATACGTACTATTATAGAGGTCCCCTGACATTTACATTAGGTGCGGGTATGACTACTTACAGGGGAGATCTTACAGAAGGCTTTGGTACAAACGGGTTAAGTTTTGGAATGTCAGTGGGTGCAAATTACAAGCTTTGGCCACACCTTGTGTTTGGCGCCGAACTGTCTTACCTGAATTTTCAGTCTAATGATTTCAAGCCCGAACGGAATGCTTCTTTTGTTGCCCATGGCTATGAGTTGCAGGCATATGGCAGATTATATCTCATTGATGAAATTGTGCGCATTGCTCCTGACAGAAAAAAGGAATCTCATTATACATTCTGTAAACCATACATTCATTTGGGTGTGGGTGCAATGATGTTTAATTCAACAACAACCATTAATAATGCAGCGGTTTCCAATGTGGAATTAAAAAGCCCTTCTACAATAGCGCTGGCAATTCCGGCAGGTTTCGGTTTACAGTTTACCATTACGCAAAGAAGTTCATTATGCGTGGAATATGTATACCGTTTTACAACAACAGACTATCTGGATAATCTGACTTACAGTGGTTCGCGTAACGATGGTTATGGCACGTTCCAATGCAAATTTCAGTTTGCACCTTCAGCACCTAAGCGTAAGAAAAAACTTTCTCTGCCACCACCGGCCCAGTATGATGGCCCGAAAGGAACAGATACATGGAAGACAAAGAAAAAAGAGGAACAGCAAAATAACGCTCGTCCGCAGGAAGAATATGTTCCTGAAAATACAGATGGTGATGGCGAGAATACGGATGAAAATATTGACGGAGAGCAGACAGAAGAAGAACAAGTTCCTGAAGAACCCGTAGAAGAAGAAGTAGCACCTGAATAAAACAGGCGCAGCAAATTTAAAAATACCTAAAACTATTTATAGAAATGAAGGAGATACTGGAAGCTGTTGCATTGATCCCGTGGTGGGCTTATTTCATATTATTTTTAGGTTTTGTAGCGGTTAGAGATATATTCTTTAACAGAAGACATACAATCAAGCACAACTTCCCGATTGTTGGTCATTTCCGCTACCTGCTGGAAAAGATTGGTCCTGAACTGCGTCAATATATTGTTGCGAACAACAGAGAGGAACTGCCGTTCAACCGCAGACAACGTTCCTGGATCTATGCTTCTTCCAAGCAGCAAAACAATTACCAGGGCTTTGGTACCGATCAGGATCAGAATAGTCCGGGTTTTGTTTTTATAAAACCTTCCATGTTTTCTTATGCTGTAAAGGAAGGCCATCCGAATAAAGCGAAACCTGATTTTGTTCCCTGTGCAAAGATCATGGGTGAATATAATAAAAGAAGAAAACCTTACAGGCCCTACTCCATCGTCAATATCTCCGGTATGAGCTACGGCTCGCTGTCTGCCCGTGCTGTTGAATCATTGAACAAAGGTGCGTTAAAAGCAGGCTGTTACCAGAATACAGGTGAAGGTTCGCTGGCACCTCATCACAAACATGGTGCAGATATCATGTTCCATTTCGGTACAGGTTATTTTGGTGTACGTGATGAACATGGAAATTTCTCCATGTCTAAATTAAAGGAATTGGTTGAGGCCAACCCATGCATCCGTGCCATTGATTTGAAATTGTCGCAGGGAGCGAAACCAGGGAAAGGCGGGGTTTTACCGGCATCCAAGATCACACAGGAAATTGCGGACATCCGCGGCTTGCCTATGGGTAAAGATGTAATCTCCCCTGCATACCACAGCGCATTTTCAAATGTGCCTGAGATGATGGATTTTATAGAAAGCATTGCCCAGGAAACAGGCTTACCGGTTGGTTTTAAATCCGCTGTAGGTAAGATGGAAATGTGGGTGGAACTTGCCGACCTGATGGTGAAAAAAGGCTATGGTCCCGATTTCATTACCATTGACGGAGGTGAAGGAGGAACAGGTGCTGCGCCGCCGGCATTTGCCGATCACGTATCACTGCCATTTGTATATGCATTCAGTAACGTATATAAAATTTTTGCTGAAAGAGGGTTAACCGATCGCATTGTGTTTGCAGCATCGGGTAAATTAGGCTTTCCGGAAAGCACATTAATGGCATTTGCCATGGGCGCCGACGTTATTCACGTTGCACGTGAAGCCATGATGTCTATTGGCTGTATTCAGGCGCAGGTATGCCACAATAATACATGTCCATCGGGTGTTGCCACACAAAACAAATGGCTGCAATCCGGCATAGACGTGCCATTGAAGGCAGACCGCCTGTACAATTACATTAAGAACCTGCGCAAAGAAGTATTGGAAATTACACATGCCTGCGGTTATGAGCACCCTGCTCAAATGACCATGACTGATATTGATATCAGCATGGGAGACAACAACCTAACCATGCCGCTTGTTGATGCGTATAAGTACAACAAGGTACCTGTGCGCTTCGAATCCATGCATAAACTTGCTGCATGTCAGTACCTGGGCAAATCAGATCCAACGATAAAATATAACTAACCAACGGGTAGGCCTCATCTACTCGTAATGACTAGATGAACCAATTTCTCAGGAATCTTATAGGAAGTATACTGCTGTTATTTGCTTACAGCGCTTTGGGCGCAGGAGCAGAACCTGATCCAGTGCTTTTAAAAGATTCAACAGAACGTTTTGTCTGGCGCGCTGGTTACTATTCGGTTTATTTTGATTCCATCCATTCAAAATCCTTTGATGAAATCCGGGCCATTCAACGTAAAGGATTATTTACAAGAACCATAACGGATGATCAGCGGCTTTTTTCCCACCACCATGAAATGTGGGCATACATTGATGTCCAGCACGTAGCCAGAAGCACCAGAAAATACCTGATCGAATTATATGACTTTCATATTGATGAATATGATATTTATGTGCTGAACGGTGACTCGCTTTATTATCATTTTCAGGGCGGGGATTCGTTTGCGTTTGAACACCGGAAAATAGCACACAAGAATTTTCTGAATGAGGTTGTGTTTAACCCCAACACGCAGTATACGATTTTCATTCGTGTACAAAGCAAAGAATCCGTTGCGGCATTCGGCGCCATACGTACTCACCAGGATCTGCTCGAGTATTCCAATAAGGAGTATCTGATACTATCCATTTATTACGGCTTCCTGTTATTGATGTTCGTTTATTGTGTAAGTCTCTTTGCGGCTACATTCGAAATAACTTATTTCTATTTCGCGCTTAATGTCGTTAGCGTTGTATTGTACAGCTTATCAAATGATGGATTAGGCTTCCAGTATTTCTGGCCGCATCAGATGGTATTGAACGGGTATCTTCAATGCTTTTCTGTGGTATTGTTTTCTGTAACATCACTGCTCTATACCTCGGCTTTCCTTCAAATCAAAAAAATATCCCGAGCCTATATCATCATACTGCGCTCACTCATGATCGCACGTGTATTGTTGTTTGTAACCGGACTTCTCTTTTATGAACCATTGTTACGCATGTACCAGATTGATATCGCTGTGCTGGTATTCATTTTTTATGTTGCCATTGATATTTATTTCAAAGATTATATTGCGGCCCGTTTTTTCATATTGGCTTATGCTGCTTTATTCATAGGCTTCACAACTCATATCCTGATGGTACTGGGCATTGCCAGAAATAATATGTTCACTGTTTATGCCATGAATTTTGGCACGTTCTTTCAATTGTTTCTGTTCTCATTCGCGCTTGCCGACCGCGTGCGCATTGTAAATAACCAGACCCGCGATGCACAGTTGAAACTGATTAACCAGTTGAAAGAAAATGAAGCACTGAAAGATAAGGTTACACAGGAACTGGAAGAAAAAGTTAAAGAAAGAACAAAAGAACTGGAATATAAGAACCAGCAACTGGACGCCTTTGTTTACAAGGCATCGCACGATATCAAAGGTCCGTTGAAATCAATTATCGGTTTAGCGAAGCTTGGGTTAATTGATATAAATGATGAAGGAGCAAAAGAATATTTCAGGCACATTGAGAAAAGCACTTCCCGTCTCGACGCGCTGTTGCAGGATTTGCTGCAGGTTTCAAAAATTAAAAATGTTGTCATAGAATCTACGCTGATTGATTTCAATAAAATCATCAACGAAATAAAAGAAGGCTTTACAAACATTGAATCTTTTTCGGATTTCTATATTGATGTAGAAATCAAACAGGACAGAGATTTTTATTCCGATGAACAAATGATCTATTCTATTTTTCAGAATTTAATAGAGAACGCGTTCAACTACCGCGATAATAATAAGCGCAAGTCATCTTTATATATCCGCATAGAAGTAGATAAACAGAAATCGCTGATCGAGTTTATTGACAACGGATTGGGTATAGATAAAGGTTTAAAAGATAAAGTATTTGACATGTTTTTCAGAGCCAGCGAAATTGCGGGTGGCACCGGCCTTGGTTTATACCTGGTTAAAACAGCAGTTAACAAAATCGGCGGCAGAATTCAGGTTGAAACAGAGATAAATAAAGGCACTACTTTTAGGATAGTTATCTGAAGAATCCCTTTTTTCTTTATTAAATATTCACGAATATTGACAGTAAAATAAATAATTACTACTGTGAATCAACGTATTTCTCTAATTTTAAACGGTGTGCTGGCTATTGCCGTTATCGTTCTTTATGTATTGCATTTTAAAGGTCAGAAAGCTAGTCCGGATGTTGAAGCTACTGATTCTACACAAACAGCAGAAGCTCCATTAATCATTGACAGCCTGCCGAACATCGTTTCCGGTAATGGTGCCATTGCCTATATAGACTATGAGCAATTAACAACCAAGTATCAGTTTTATAAAGATGGCGTTGCTAATCTTGAGAGCGATTATAAAAAGAAGCAGCAGGACCTGATGAAAAGACAGGAAACATTAGAGCAGAATGCAGCCAACTACCAACAGGTAGCCGGAGGTTTAACGCCTGATGTAAGAGAAAAAAGAGAACGCATGCTGATGGAGGAAGATCAGAAGTTAAGAGAATATGCAGACAAACTGGATAAAGAATGGTCTGACAAACAACAGACTTTTGCAAAAAACCTGTTAACCAAACTGGATGAATACCTGAAAGTATTAAGCAAGGAAAAAAACTATGCCTATGTATTCACTTATACCAAAGGTGGTCCGGCAAATATTGTTTATGCGAAAGATTCATTGAATATTTCTACGCAGGTGATTAATGGATTGAATGCCCAATACAAGAAGAAATAAATTTGTTGATATAAAAAACCAAACAACACATGGTCTTCGCCGATTATTTGCATGAAGGGTACATACCTTTTTTAATAATATTGGGAAGCAGTTTGTTGTTTGGTTTTATTTTAGACCGTTTCGTATTACGGATTTTTTTAAACCGGTTTAAAGAGAAGGATTCAATAGCGCAGGTTGTTCTCTGTGTATTGAGAGGCAAGGTAACATTCATTGTATTTTTTATCGGTCTGTATATCGCCTTAGAAATATCCCCCCTCAGTCCGATTGCTATTAAATATACTGCATCCGTATGTGTGATTATTTTGATCATGCTGTTCACGCGGGTGTTTTCGCAAATTGTGATCAACGCCATCAAAAATGCGAATGAAGACACCACGGGTGCTGTAAAAACGTATTCCATCATCATCAACCTGGTGCGGATCGTTTTCTTTTGCATCGGTTTGCTGATCATATTGCGCACGCTGGATATATCCATTACGCCTATGCTCACGGCTTTGGGTGTAGCTTCCCTGGCGGTCGCGCTGGCCTTGCAGGATACACTGGGCAATTTGTTTTCCGGCATCAGCGTGATTGCGGGTAAAAGATTAAAACCGGGCAGCTATGTAAAACTGGAATCAGGACAGGAAGGCATCATAGAAGATATAAGCTGGAGAAGTACGGTGTTAAGAGAATCAAATGCCAACCGCATTATTGTTCCCAACCAGAAAATAGCCTCGGCTATTATTACCAACTATTCGTTAACAGAAGAGCATATTTTAGTGAAGCTGCCTGTGGGAATCGCTTATGGTTCGGATCTGGAACTGGTAACACGGGCGGTGCTTGAAGAAGCGGTAAAAGTGCAGGACGAAGTGTTGGGTGAAAAAGAATATTTTGAACCCGTCTTCCGGTATACGGCCTTCAACCCAAGCAGCATCAACTTTGTGATCATTGCCAAAGCGCCGGATTACAACCGCCAGTTTGTTTTAACAGACAAACTGATTCGTGCGATTCATAAACGGTTTATACTTGAAAAAATAGACATTCCTTTTCCTGTTCAAACTGTTATCCTGAAAAAAGAAGATCAGAATAATTAAGTTAAATAGCGACGCTCTTCTAAAATGAAAGAGTCGCCCTGATAGCTATCGGGGCGACTCTTTCATTTTAGAATAAGTAAATAATTACTTATTCGGTTGTGGCGTAGTTCTCAAATAAGGTTTCACACGGGTATAACCTTTAGGAAATTTCGCTGCGATTTCTTCGTCTTTGATGGCAGGAGTAATCACAACATCTTCACCGTCTTTCCAGTTTGCAGGTGTTGCAACGCTGTAGTTGGCTGTTAACTGAAGAGAATCAATTACACGCAGGATCTCTGTAAAATTACGGCCTGTAGAAGCAGGGTATGTAATGATCAGTTTTATTTTTTTATCGTTACCGATAATGAATAAAGAACGTACAGTGAATTTTTCACTTGCGTTTGGGTGGATCATATCATACAGCTCAGCAACTTTTCTGTTTTCATCTGCAATGATCGGAAAGTTGACCGTTGTGTTTTGTGTTTCGTTGATGTCTTTGATCCAGCCTTTGTGTGATTCTAAACCATCAACACTTAAAGCAGCAACTTTAACATTACGTTTTTCAAACTCTTCTTTCAGTTTTGCAGTTGCACCTAATTCTGTCGTACAAACCGGTGTATAATCTGCCGGGTGTGAAAATAAAACACCCCATTTATCGCCCAGCCATTGGTGGAAAGAAATTGGCCCTTCGGTAGTTTCTGCTGTAAAATCCGGAGCAATATCGCCTAATCGTAAACTCATGATCGTAAGTGTTTAATGGTTAATTTTTCAACAAATAAAAGAATAATATTCTGATTTTTAAATTAGAATTTGACAATTCAAAATAATGTTCTGTTTCCAAAACTAATAAAAGGCTTATTAAGTTCCAATGAAACGATCATTTTTAAGGTTTATCCTGCCTGTTTTTTTTCTTAAAATGCACGTAAAGCCGGTAGCTGGTATAAAGGAAAGCCATAACAATCAGTACATCAATTAAAAAGGCAAAGCTCCTTTGGAAAGATGCGTATGCGGCATTATTAACCAGCTGTAATTTTATAAAAAAGAGTGTAAATATAAATAAGGTTATGAGCCCGATGTTATTAAAGAAATCTTTTATCATGAGGTAGCATTAATTCTTGCCTTGAATGATCAGGGCGTTGATTTCTTCAGATTGTTTTTTTGTAAACCCATTTACCTGAACAGAAGTGCTGTTAGTAAAGAATGTAAGTGTGCTGAAACCAACCAGCGGGTTATCAATGCTTACAGATACAATATCTACATAGCTTATGAACGTTGACCGGCTGTTGAATACGCCCGGCTCTTTGATCTTTATTCCATTTGGTTCAATATGTATTTCGGTCGGGAATAATTTATTACCCGAAGAAAGTCTGGAAGAGACGTACTTCATAAGCCGTTTACTTTAAGTAAATGATATCGCTGCTGCAGCCGTTTTCATCACAGGACTTGCAGGAAAGCATGCCCTTGAAGAATTCAGGCTTCAGTACTGATTTGCCAAGCAGCATACGGATACATTCCTGGATTCCTTCAATAATAGATGGGTGCGGATGAATCATGTCTGCCAGTTCTTCAACGCCTTTATCCATGGAAATCAAAAGCGCAACCGCCTGGATGGCGCTGGATGCATGCACGCCAACGGCACGCATGCCCAGGATCTTCATTTCCGAGTCGTTGGTCACAAGGATTTTAAAGAACCCGTCGTTGTTGCGCATGGCAATGGCACGCGGTATCATGTCGTAACGGATTTTTACAACTTTGTAGGAAATTTTATTTTCAAGCGCACGCTGTTCATTCATGCCCACACCTGCAACTTCAGGCTGCACAAACATAATTGTTGATACGTTGTTGTAGGTAATAGCATCGTGGCTCAGGCCAAACATTTTTTCAATCACATGCCTGCCTTCAAGCTCAGCTACATTTACCAATGCTACATCAGAAGAGATATCACCGGCAACATAAATGTTGGAGATATTTGTTTGTCCGTCACTATTTTCAATATGCCCGTTTGGTAATACATTTACACCAACCTGCTCAAGGCCCAGGTTCTGTGTATTCGGCACACGTCCTACAGATACCAGAACTTTTTCAACGCGGTGCATTTCTTTTCTGCCGTCGGTATATTCGATGATGTATTCAACTTCACCATCGACAATACGCATGCTCAGCAGGTTTGATTTTTTATGTACGGTGATGCCCTGCTTTTTCATGTTGGCTTCCACCACATCGGTCACGTCATCATCTTCAAACGGAAGAATGCGGGCAGCTTTATCAATGATATTTACAGAAGTATAACCAAAGTTGGAGAAGATGGTTGCCCATTCACAACCAATAACGCCGGCACCAAGGATTACGAGGCTTTTGGGGAAGTTCTCAAAATTTTCAACGCCATCGCTGGTAACAATAATCTTTTCATCGATAGGTATGTTTGGCAGTTTGCGCGGCTTGCTACCGGTAGCGATAACAAAATTCTCTGCTTCAAAAACCTCCTCCTGCGTACCGGTAAGTACTTCAACCGTGTGCTGGCTCAGCAACCTTGCAGTACCTTTAATATATCTGAAACGGTTTGTCTGTTGCTTGGCAAGTGATTCGATCTGTCCTTCCAGGTGGAAGCGGCGATTAGCGATCCCTTCACGTACCTGGCGCAACACCTGCTGATAGGTTACTGCGAAATGTTGGTCAGGACTGTATTGGGCTAAACGTTTGCGGGCTGTCTGGATATCCTTTGCAAGTTCCCAAAAGGTCTTGGATGATATGGCACCATTGTATAGGCCGGCGCCGCCTACTTTATCTTTTTCAATTAAAATAACAGATTTGTCTAAATCCAGAGCCCTTATTGCTGCAGCATATCCTGCTGGTCCAGCACCTATAATACAAACATCATACTTCATGCATCATCTCGTTTACATCACAAATTGCAAAAAAAATGAACAGTTGCCAATCTTTCTTTTCAAGGGGTTTAATTTTGTACTTTTTTAATAAGTTAAAAATCACAGGTAATTTTTATGTTTTTGACATTAAAAAAACAATATCGATTAAAAAATGACCTCATATAGGCATTAAATATACATAGATTACAATTTTAAGTTAAAAAATGAACCAATTTGTAATAAAATTGATATTTCTCATATACTTTTTATATAAAAACCTAATTTGTCACGATTTATATTAGATTAATTATATTATTTGAGTTGTGACACAATGTTAGAATCTGGGTAAAATAACCAGTTAAAAATGCTATATACGTTCTAAAATAAATATATATAGTAAATATTTTGCGAATACAGAATATACCTATATATTGGCTAATATAAATTTAATTATATAAATAGAAAGGGCAATCTTATGACATTTCAGAGCGGAATATTTAATTCTTACAAGATAGACCCTGCCCATTTTGATGAGGCATGGACTCCGTCGGGAGATGTTCGAACACATTACAGGCATTTAATGGAAGCCTTTAAACGTCTGGAATACGAAGAATATCTTAAAGTTGACCAGATTGCAAAAAGTAATTTATTCAACCAGGGTGTTACGTTCAATGTATATTCTGAAAAGGCTGAAGGCGTAGAACGATTGTTTCCTTTTGATCTTTTTCCCAGAATGATACCTGCTGAAGAATGGCAAACCATTGAACAGGGAATCAAGCAACGCAATAAAGCGATTAATTTATTTCTTTGGGATATTTATCATGAGCAAAAAATTCTGAAAGATAAAATCGTACCTAAAGAATTACTTTTCAGTTCGCAGTTCTATAAAAAGGAAATGATAGGTATTGATCCTCCGGGTGGCATTTATATACACATTACCGGTACAGATATCATCAAGCACAGTGATGGTAAATACTATGTACTGGAAGATAACCTTCGTTGTCCGTCGGGTGTAAGTTATGTCTTATCAAACAGGGAGACGATGAAGAAGATTTTTTCCAATCTTTTCAGCAGGTACCATGTAAAGCCGGTGATGCAGTATACAGAGAAGCTTCTTTCAACGATCCGCTCTGTGGCCCCCGACCGCATTGATAACCCGATATGTGTTGTACTTACACCGGGTACCTATAACTCCGCTTATTTCGAACATTCTTTTCTTGCCCATCAAATGGGTATACAACTGGTGGAAGGCCGTGATTTATTTGTAGAAAAGAATTTTGTTTATATGAAAACGATCCATGGGCCGAAGCGTGTAGATGTGATCTACCGCCGTGTAGACGATGACTTTATTGATCCCCTGGTATTTAATCCAAAATCAGTATTGGGCGTTCCGGGTTTAATGGCCGCTTACCAGGCCGGCAACGTTAATATCATCAATGCGCCTGGCACAGGTGTGGCCGATGATAAGGCTGTGTATACGTATGTACCAGACATCATTAAATATTACCTGGATGAAGAACCGATTCTGAACAACGTACCGACTTATCGGTGCGAACGTCCGGATGAACTGAAGTATGTGCTGGAGAACATGCATAACCTGGTTGTAAAACCGGTAGACGAATCCGGCGGATATGGTGTATTCATCGGGAACAGAAAAACAAAAGAAGAGATCGAAGAATACAAACAGCTGATTCATGCGAACCCGCGTAAATACATTGCCCAGCCGATCATGTCACTCTCGGTTTTATCAACATTCATTGAAGAAACCAAAGAGTCTGAACAACGCCACATAGACCTGCGGGCATTTGCGTTGATGGGCAAAGAAGAAACTTACGTACTGGACGGCGGCCTGACCCGGGTTGCGTTACAGAAAGGTAATCTTATTGTTAACTCTTCGCAGGGCGGAGGATCAAAAGATACGTGGGTTATAGAAAATTATTAAATTGAATTGAGTATGTTATCGAGAATCGCAGGAAATCTGTTCTGGATGGGTCGTTACCTTGAGCGGACAGAACATATCAGCCGATATGCGCAGACACATTATTTCTTCAGCATTGATGCACCGAAGTCAGTAGAAAAAGATCACATACTTGAATCTGTTCTGAATATGGCCGGATCCTATGTAGAATATCTTGATGGCCATGGCAAGATGGAAACGCTTGAAGTAGCCCATTTTATTGGCCTGAATGAGTTTAACGCAGGGTCAATCAAACACTCTGTCATGAAAGCGCGCGAAAATGCCAGAGGTGCGAAAGATTCTATATCCAGTGAATTGTGGCAATCTGTAAATACCTATTACCACTATGTGAACTCCATGGATAAGGCAACCTTCGCACAGATCGGTATTTATGAATTTTCTAAAAAGGTTTTGGAAGACATCTCTGTAATCAAAGCTAATATTGATAATTCATTGCTGCATGATGAAGTTTGGTCCATCATTCATCTGGGTCAGCACATTGAGCGCGCCACACAGGTGATCCGCATGATCGTTACCAAGATCAATGATATCAACCGTATTCCTAAAAAGGAATACTACAACATGCTTGAACTTTTTGAAAATATAAATTTATTGAAAAGTACACAGGCATATGATATGTGCAAGATCTATTACCGGGAAGTACCGAGTATAAGCCATAGCCTTGAGTTTCTAACGTTGAACAGAAACTTCCCGAATTCCATCGTATACAATTTACGTCATATAGAAAATTGTCTGATGCGTATCACAAATGTATCGCGGCACCAGACAGACTCACTGGAGTTTTATGCAAGTAAACTGCTGGCCATGATACAATATACCTCTCTGCAGGAAATCGAGAAAGAGCCACTGGCGTTTTATCATGATCTGCTGAACAGGGTGGCCAAACTTGCTGATATGCTGGAGAAGAAATATCTCCAGTATTGATACAATATCCGTAAGCAGGGTTCCGGAAAGTATTTTAGCTCTGATAAAATACGTATATTTCGACTCGAATTTCTATAATGCAAATTAAATATGACGTATTGTTTAGGCGTAAAATTAAAAGATGGCTTAGTTGCCATCGCCGACACACGAATTACCTCAGGTACCGATACTACAACAGCAAAGAAATTGTTCGTACACCAAAACGAGCAAGGCTGTTTATTTTTAATGACAAGCGGCTTACGTTCTGTACGCGATAAAGCAGTTACGTATTTTAATGAAGTTCTTAAAGATGAACATGTTGTTTACAACCAGCTGTATGAAGCAGTAAATGCTTTTGGTATGCAGCTGCGTAAAGTCGCAGAAGAGGACCGGGCTGCATTAAACATGGCCGGCTTTGCATTCAACCTGCATACAATTGTAGGCGGCCAATTAAAACATGATTCCGAACCGAAATTATTTTTATTATATCCGGAAGGAAACTGGATTGAAATGACCCAGACTTCACCATTTATGATCATCGGTAACAGCGGCTACGGCAAGCCTATTCTAAACAGAACCGTTAAATATGAATCTACTTTACAGGAGGTATTGAAAGCTGGATTCTTATCTTTTGACTCAACCCGTGTTTCAGCAAACGACGTTGATTTTCCGCTGGATGTAGTTGTATATAATAGCGGTTCTTTCAAAATGATTGAACATCGGTTTGAGAAAAAAGACATGGAAATTATTTCGAGCACCTGGGATACACAATTGAAAAAAGCATTGGATAGCGTACCAGAAGATTGGATGAATGTCGTTTTTGATGGTAAAAAATAAGATAAAAATTTAAAGCCTTTCTTTATTATCTGAGAATATTTCCTAACTTTATTAAATACTATAACTATAACCATTATACTTTTAAATTAACCAACAACTATTATGGCACAAGAAGAAACAAAAAAGAACAATAATCTGATTTTTATCATTATCATCCTGGCGTTGTTAGGGGTGATCGGATACTTATTGTTCAATAACAATCAGAAGTCTGAGAAAATTGTTGAGCAGGAAAAAGAAATCGTATTGACAAACGATTCTTTAAAAATGAAAGTTGAAGAACTTGAAGGCTTACAATTACAGTACCACAGCTTACAGGCTCAGGCTGCTCAGTTAGGTCAGTCAAACGATTCATTGAATGCTAAAATTGCTGAATTGGATAATGCCATTGCAAACCTGAAAAAAGGAAATGCTGTTAACATCAACAAATTGAATGCACAGATCGCTTCTTACAAAAAGGATCTGGAAGAGAAAGAAGCAGAGATTATCAAACTGCGTGAAGAAAACAAGAACTTAAGCTCTTCTATTGATACATTGAAACAGGATAAAGCAGTAATGAATGATTCAATCAACAACCTTCGTTCTGTACGTTCTGATCTTCAGCAGAAATATGAACTGGCTTCAATCCTGAAAGCTGAGAACATCAAAGTTACCGTGATCAATGCTAAAGCAAAAGAATTGACAAGTGATGAATACAAAGCAAAAACGATTGATAAAATCAAGCTTACATTCAACCTTGCTGATAACAAAGTGGCTCCTAAAAATACGAAGACTCTTTACCTTCAGGTAATCGAACCAAGTGGTGCTCCGTTGTTCGATAGCTCATTAGGTGGTGGTTTCTTCAAAACTTCTGAAGGAAAAGAAATTCCTTACACTGAAAAACAAAACATCGATTTCAACAATACAAACCAGTCAGTTACATTTGTGTATGCTAAAGGATCTGAATACAAGATTGGTACATATACATTAAAAATCTGGCAGGATGGCAACCTGATCGGTACAACGACATTGGTTGTTAAGTAATCAGAAGCTGAATGCGAAATGCTTAAAGCCTAAGGCTTAATATAAAAGAGTCCTGTTGATTCATTTCAGCGGGACTCTTTTTTATACATACCTGGACACGATTAAATGATTTCAGGAAAACAGGATTTCGATTTGTAGAAATGGCAGGAAGTTGAACAGTAAGAAGTAACGCTACTCCTGCCATAGTTGTACCTTTTCGGCCAACCACCCAATGAATAATAATAAAAAAACCCGAAGAGATATCTCTTTGGGTTTTTTTATTATAGGTAATTTCTTTAGTCTCTGTACTCTATACTCCGTACTTTATACTTGTACTCTCCGTACTCTATACTCTCGTCTGGAAACCAGTAACTAGAACCTGGCAACTAATCAATACACCGCCAGCTTCTGAGTTTTTACTTTTTCATCTTCCAGATATTCTTCATACGTCATGGTCTTGTCAAGGAAGCCGTTTGGTCCTAATTCAATGATGCGGTTGGCTATGGTATTGATAAATTGATAATCGTGTGAATAGAACAACATGGTACCTTTGAATTCCATCAGCGCATTGTTCAATGCCGTGATCGATTCAAGATCCAGGTGGTTGGTCGGATCGTCCATGATCAGTACGTTTGAAGCTTCCATCATCATTTTGGAAAGCATGCAGCGCACTTTCTCTCCTCCTGAAAGGACCGTACACTTTTTAAGCGATTCTTCACCTGTAAACAACATACGGCCAAGGAAACCACGGATATAGCTTTCGTCTTTATCTTTGGAATATTGTCTTAACCAATCTACCAGGTTTAAATTTCCATCTGAAAAGAATTCAGAGTTATCTCTCGGGAAATATGATTGTGAAGTGGTAACACCCCATTTGAACGTACCTGTATCCGGTTGTTCAATACCCATCAGCACATCAAACAATGCCGAGATAGATAACGGTTCTTTGCTTAATACAGAAACTTTATCATTTTTATGTATGGTGAAGGTAAGATCCCTGAAAAGGTAATTGCCATCGGGTCCTTTTTTGCTCAGGCCTTCAACGGTTAACAGTTGGTCGCCGGCTTCGCGCTCAGAGCGGAACTGAATACCCGGGTACTTTCTGCTGGATGCCTGTATCTCATCAATAACCAATTTCTCCAGTAATTTTTTACGTGAAGTCGCCTGCTTGGATTTAGAAGCATTGGCAGAGAAACGTTCAACGAAATCCTGTAATTCTTTACGTTTTTCTTCAACCTTTTTATTCTGATCAGCTTTTTGCTTAGCAGCCAATTGAGAAGACTCGTACCAGAAGGTATAGTTACCGGTATATAATTTAATTTTTGCGTAGTCAATATCTGCTACGTGTGTACAAACCGTATCCAGGAAGTGACGGTCGTGGGAGATTACAATTACGGTGTTTTTAAAATCTGCCAGGAAGTTTTCAAGCCACAATACAGAGTCTACATCCAGGTCGTTGGTAGGTTCATCCAGTAATAATACATCGGGGTTACCGAAGATCGCCTGTGCAAGCAATACACGTACTTTGATTTTACCATCCACATCTTTCATGAGCGTGTAATGGTTCTCTTCTTTCACGCCCAAACCGCTCAGCAATTCTGCTGCTTCCGCTTCTGCGTTCCAGCCGTTCAGATCGGCAAATTCAGATTCCAGCTCAGAAGCCTTAATACCATCTTCTTCGGAAAAATCAGGATTTGCGTAAATCGCCTCACGCTCTTTCATGATCTGGTACAGACGCTTGTGGCCCATCATCACTGTTTCCAGGATCGGGAATTCATCGAACTCGTAGTGGTTCTGTTTTAATATCGCCATACGTTCTCCCGGCGACATCTCAACCTTACCCGTAGTAGGATCGATTTCACCTGAAAGAATTTTTAAGAACGTTGATTTTCCGGCACCATTCGCACCAATTAAACCATAGCAATTGCCTGAGGCAAAGCGGATGGAAACTTCTTCGAAAAGAGTTCTCTTGCCGTATTTAAGAGAGATATTAGAACAACTAAGCATGTGGATTCATTTATTGAGGTACAAAGGTACAAAAAAGCCAACAATCAAGTAAGCAGAACCTTAAAAAATGAATAATCCCTGAAACTGGCCTCCCCATGCTCTCTCCTTGTATTCAGGTCTTTACTATTGATTATGAATGAATGCTGTAAATATGATCCCATAAATTTTATACCGCAGCTTTTTAGGCAACACAATAAAAATATTGTAATGATCTAACAGGTGCAGCCAGAAGGGATATTTAAAAATGGTATAAACCAGCTTTTGCAGTAGGCTGTTTTTATGATTCAGGATAGGATCATTTTCATACAAGTCTGGTTTTAACTGCGCGGCATACTTTCTGTTCTTCAGATAGGAACGGGATCGTGCGGCATATTTCTGAAAAGTAAACGGATCTTTGTGTACACTCTCGGCATCATGGAGGTAATAAATCTTTGTGCCGTGCTGCTTTACGCGCAGCGCAAAATCATAATCTTCAATATCCTTTAATAGTTCATCAAAACCATTCAGTGTATCAAAGTCTGATCGGGCTATGGAAAAATTTGCCGCAGATAAAATGGCCCACTCCGCGGGAAGGGCTTGCTGTTTGTAGGGTTCCAGGCTTTGGTTCCAGTTCTTATTCAGAAAATCTTTATACTGCACAATCTCTTTGTCACCCACAAGGGCAGGCTCAATGATCTTGCCCATGGCAATGCACGAAGAGTGTTGTTGGTGAAATTGTATATGCTTCTCTATACATACAGGATCAAGAAGCATGTCGTCATCAAAAAAAATCAACAGGGGTGTTTTTGCTTCGCGTGCTCCGGTATTACGGGCTCCGGCCCGACCCTTGTTTGTTTGCTCAATAAGCCGGAGCTCATTCAGCTTCCACCCAAACGATTGAATGTACTGCAGACTTCCATCCGTAGAACCATCAATCACAATAATGATTTCAAAGGCGGAGACCGTTTGTTTTTCCAGCGATTTCAATAACTGTATTACTTTATCTTTACCATTAAAGGTGGGAATGATAACAGAAGCAAGTACATGTGTCATGAGAAAACCAGTAACATATTGATTTGCAAATACACAAAAAATAAATACTGAAACAAATTAATTCAATAAACTATATAAGTGCTTTTTTCAATTTGAGTTTGTCTGTGCATTGACGTACCTTGTACAATCATTTACAGAGAGAAATAACCGCCTTGAAAAAGTTTCTAAAATGGATGTTGGGTATTGTGATTGCCTTGTGTGTATTGGCGCTTTGTGTCTTTACAACGGTTGACCGCACACCTTATAAGGAAATGCCTTACTATACTTCCATGATGCAGCAAATAGATTCGTTCCATGTTTCAGCGGAAGAAAAAAAAGGAGATTCGCTGAAAGCGGCATGGTCGAGGGTTGCATTAACACCGGCATCTTTTCCGCATCCGCTGGCAGGTTATGGCCTGCGCAAACCGGCCGTCTCTGTTAAGGATACCACCTATGTACGTACATTCGTTTTTGACAATCGCAAAACACGTGTTGCCTATATCTGTCTTGATCTGTTAATTTTTCCACCGGATCTTAAAGATCAGGTGAGAGAACAACTGGAAAAAAAATATGCTCTGCATGTTTTCTTAACAGCTACACACACGCACAGCGCACCGGGCGGCTGGGAGCCCAAACTCGCAGGCAAAGTTCTTGCAGGTTCTTATTCGGAAGAGTATGTAGCAGTACTTTTTAATGCCATTGAAAAATCAATTGCTCAGGCATTGCCCAATCTGCAGCCGGTAGAACAGGCCTACATCCGCATATCGGCGCCTGAAGCGGTACACAACAGACTTAAAGGACCGACTGGTCCGGAAGATCCTTTTATTCGTGGTTTGAAATTCCGCAATGCACGTGGTGAAGAAGCTTGTCTGTTTACGTTTGCGGCACATGCCAATTGCCTGGAATCGGATATTGATTATATCTCAGGTGATTACCCGGCAAGGATTTCAAAAATACTGGAGAAAAAGGGATGGGCTTCTTTTGTTAGTTATGCAGCGGGCGCGGTAGGCAGCCATGGCCCTGCGTTTGCTGAAGTGAATAATGGTGAGAAAGAAGCCGATAGCATGGCGGTTGTACTTTCGGAAAAACTGGCGCATGCAACGATTACCTATACAGCAGCAAATAATTTGTATTACCATCGTTTTCCCTTGTACCTGCGGGAACCGCACCTGCGTCTTGAAAAAAATATTCGTATCCGGCCATGGGTTTTCAGAGCATTGATTGGTGCTGACCAGCCCGATATACAATTGCTGCAATTAGGTGAAACGATCATCCTGGGCATGCCCTGTGATTATTCGGGCGAGCTGATGCCCCCGCTTGAACAGCTGTGTGAAAAGCAACACATGAATTTTATGCTGAGTGGTTTTAACGGCGGCTATATAGGTTACATTACAGATGACGCCTGTTACGACTGGCCGCGCGGCGAAACCATGGATATGAACTGGCATGGTCCGTATAATGCGGCTTATCTTACGGAAGTGAATACGGCTATTTTAAAGAAGGTGGTTCATAGCCGGTAATTTTTCCGGGCCCCGGTGAGAGTGACGACCGAACTTCTTTCCGCGGTCTGTGTGCCACAGACCACGGTGAGAAATTTTTTTTTGGAATTTGTTATTTGATTTTTTCCAATGGCCTGTATCTTTTTTTCTTTTCTGCATTATGTCAGAAAAAGAACATTCATGAAAAACTTTTTCGTGCTGCTGGTACTATGCATAAGCTGCAATGCTCCGGCCCAAACAGACCATACAGCTGCGCATAAAGCAGCAGATACACTGGCAGCTAAGCCAATCGCTTATGCGCCGATACTGAAGCAGAATATTCCGGATTCGTCTGACAGTAATTTTTTAATTTTATATCAGAAATTAAAAACGAAAATTACATCAAAGCGGACACAGCTCTATCAATGCTATCTCTCCGCTGCTTCACAAACCGCCAGGAAACAGGCGCTTGACTCTGCACGGATATTTTTACATGCCGCCCTCGTAAATAATGTTTTTCCATTCTGGTATGGCACCGCCTGGGATTTTAATGGTACCAGCAATGAGCCGCAACGCGGACAAATAGCCTGCGGATATTTTGTTTCAACTACCTTAAAACATGCAGGCTGTAACCTGAACCGGTATAAAGTCGCCCAGCAATATTCGCATTCGATTGTTAAAACGCTTTGTTCGGATGTAAAGCGGATCACATCGGTTGATGAGCTCATTGCTTACGTTTCAGGCATGCCTGATCAGCTCTACGTTGTAGGACTTGATAATCACGTAGGTTTTATTTCAAAAAAGGATAATGAAGTAACGTTTATCCATTCAACGTTTGTGGGAGATGTGTGTGTAATTTCTGAACGAGCAGAGACATCTCCGGTATTAAAAAATTCGAACGTATATGTGACGGGAAGTTTAACGGCGAATGATACCCTGGTGCTGAACTGGCTGACGAACGCTTCGATAGCGGTTATTTATTAATCAAGCGGACTGTCGGCGGCAAGCGGGAATTCTTTGGAATCTTTCAGATCCGGAATGACAATGGTAAAAATAGAACCGACCCCTTTTTCAGACCAAACGGTGATAGAACCTTTGATTTTACTAATGGCTTCTTTGGTAATGTACAAGCCAAGTCCGCTGCCTTTGGTCTTTTCATCAGTCTTAAAGAACATGTCAAAAATCTTTTCCATGTATTCTTTATTGATACCCACGCCGTTATCGGTAATGGATACTTCTATGGAAGGGTAGTTATTTTTTACACGAATATGAATCGTTTTATCCAGTATGTTCGGCTTGGCATAACGGAAGGCATTTGAAATAATGTTATTCAGGATCATGCGTAAGCGATTCTTATCCGTATAGATTTCGCCATCGTATTCGCACTCTACAACAACTTTAACATTCTCATTGTAGATGGAATTCATTTCAATGGAATTGTAGATCTCGTCTTTGATGGAAAGGGGTGAGATTTCTACGCCTAATCGGTTGTTCTTTAAATAATTCAGAATATCATAAATAAAGTTGTCAAGCCTGCGCAGGCAGGCTTCTTTCAATATTTCATAATACCTTAATTTTTCCTGGTCCGTTTCCAGTTTACTGATCTCAATGAGCCCCAGGGCTGAAGCGATCGGTGCACGCAAGTCGTGACTGATGCTGTACACCAGATGATCCATTTCACTATTTGTTTTCAGCAACTCAGCGTTTTTATTTTCAATTTTTGATTTTGAAATCAAAATCAGTTTTTGAGAGATCGAATGATCGCGGATGATGAACCATGCAAAGAAACCGCATTGTGATAAAGCACATAAAAAATTGATCTTGCCATTGGTGTTTGTAAAGCCTTCGGCCAATTGCCTGGTGGCTTCAGTTGCAGGCTGGTTTACAAAAAGCAAATAAGAGCAGAGTGTAATAGGCAGGAACATATGAAACAGAATAAGCACAATATTTCTGTTATCGATAATAAAAGGAATACCAATCAGCAGGGGCATATAAAAGCAAAATACCAATGAAGACAAGCCCGTCTGAATGCACTGCACGAATACAAGAAAAGAAACCGTCAGGACGATTAGATTAGCAGCTATGTTGGTATGTCCTTTTTTATTTAAAAAAAAGCAAAAAGCAAAAATGACAAGAATAAGCGATACCATTAATAAAGTATCAGTAACCCAATAAATAATTTCAGGAATGGTTGCAACAAAAACAATGAATGAAGCCCCTTTAATCAGATAATCCAAAAGCCGTTGACGCTTTTTGTAACTCTCTATTATCGGGTCTTTGAAAGTTGTTTCCAAGGTAGATCAGATTAAAAATTATGTTCTCTAAGTTCAACAAACTTTTTTACATCTCCAACCTTTTACCGTGATACAATTGCGGGGATTTGCATTTCCTTCAGCAAATGCAAAGCTTTTTCAATAGATTTAATATCAGAGATAATAAGAATTAACTTTTTGTTGATCTCTTTCATTTTACAAATGTTATGGTGTGACTGAACATATGTTAAGATATTACCAAATACATCTGAAGTATAATAGCTTGTGCGCTCTGATGGTACAAACTGACAACGCATCACATCACTTTTGATGGTTAGTTTTTCAAAGCCTAATTCCTGTGCGAGCCAACGTAGCCTGATGGTTTCTGTAAGGTCAATTACTTCTTTAGGCAACGGTCCGAACCGGTCTTTTAATGAACTTACGAAGCCTGCCAGTTCATCTTCATTTTTAATATTATCAATGGTAGAATATAATGAAAGTCTTTCAGAAATATTGTTCACATAATTTTCAGGAATGAGAATCGACAGATCGGTTTCGATCACACAATCCTGAACAAGATTTTTTAAACGCTGCTGATCCAGTTCATCTTTGAACAAATCAGCAAATTCAGTTTCCTTTAACTCCTGAATGGCTTCATCTAAAATTTTATGATACATGTCAAAACCCAGGTCGGTTATAAAGCCGCTTTGTTCAGCGCCCAGCATGTTACCGGCACCGCGGATATCCAGGTCGCGCATGGCAACCTTAAAGCCGTCGCCCAGGTCTGAGAATTCTTCCAGCACACTCAGGCGTTTTCTGGAATCACCTGTTAAAGCGGATACTGAAGGTGTCAGCAGATAGCAGAACGCTTTTTTATTGCTTCGCCCTACCCGGCCGCGCATCTGGTGCAAGTCAGACAAACCAAACATATGTGCGCCGTTGATAATGATGGTGTTGGCATTTGGTATATCCAAACCAGACTCGATAATATTTGTTGATACAAGAACATCGTACTCGCCTTCCACAAATTTCAGCATCACTTCTTCCAGCTTATCACCTTCCATTTGTCCGTGGGCAAATGTAACACGCGCATCCGGTACAAGTTTCTTGATCAGGAATGCCATGCCTTCAATGTCCTTCACGCGGTTGTATACAAAGAATACCTGTCCGCCACGTTTTAATTCAAATGAAACAGCATCACGGATAAAGGCTTCATCAAATACATGAATCTCTGTGGTAACGGGCTGTCTGTTTGGTGGTGGTGTAGCGATGATTGAAAGGTCACGAGCACCCATCAGCGAAAAATGCAGTGTTCTTGGTATTGGTGTTGCGGTAAGCGTAAGTGTATCAATATTGATTTTAAATTCCCGTAGCTTTTCCTTTACCTTCACGCCAAACTTCTGTTCTTCGTCTATGATCAGTAAACCTACGTTTTGGAATTCAACATCTTTGCTGATCGCGCGTTGTGTACCGATCAGGATATTGGTCTTACCTTCTTTTACCCGTTTCAGTGTTTCCTTTACCTGGCCGGCAGTCTTAAAGCGGTTGATGTATTCAACCACACAAGGGAAGCGCGACAAGCGGTCTCTGAAGGTTTTGTAATGCTGCATGGCCAGAATGGTTGTTGGTACCAGAACAGCAACCTGTTTACCATCACACACCGCTTTGAAGGCCGCACGTACAGCAATTTCTGTTTTACCAAAGCCAACATCTCCGCACACCAGTCTGTCCATAGGGTGTGGAGACTCCATGTCTTTTTTTACATCCGCAGTAGCCTTGGTCTGGTCGGGTGTATCTTCATACATGAAAGAAGATTCCAGCTCTACCTGCAGGAAAGAATCAGGAGAGTAAGCAAAGCCCGGTGCCGCTTTACGCTTGGCGTACAGCTGGATCAATTCTTTGGCAATGTCTTTTACCTGGCGCTTGACTTTTCCTTTTTTGTTTTCCCAGTCACCTGAACCAAGCTTGGACATAACAGGCATTTGTCCGTCTTTACCGCTATACCTCGAAATTTTGTGTAAGGCGTGAATGGATACAACCATCAGGTCATCATCGCGGAATACCAGTCGGATGGCTTCCTGCACATGGCCATTGTTTTCAATCCGTTCCAGGCCCGCAAAGCGTGCAATACCAAAATCCGCATGGGCAACAAAATCGCCCGGCTGCAGGGTACGCAATTCTTTTAAGGTAATGGATTTTGATTTTGAATACCGTTCTTTCGTTTTGTATTTATGAAAACGGTCGAAGATCTGGTGATCGGTATAGCAGAGTATGTTGCGTTGCAGATCTATAAATCCTTCACGCAGCGAAATATTCAGTTCATCGAAACGGATATACGGATCAAGCTCTTCTAATATAGAATGGATACGCTGGATCTGCTGATGCGATTCGGACGCAATGATGATCTTGTAGCCCTGGTTTACACGCAGGCGCAAATCATCTAACAATAGGTTGAATTCTTTATTGAAGGATGGTTGCGGTTTTGCCTCGAATTCAAAACGTTCGTTATTGGGTAAGTAGGTTTGTGAACCAAATTCTATGATTGAAAACGCGGCGATACTTTTTTCAAAAGATGTTTTATCTTCAAACAAGGCGTCGGGAGATGTGATCAGCGCGCTGCTGCCGCTTGACGCAAGTATCGTGTCAAATTGAACTTCAACTTTTGAAAATGATTCTTCAATGATCTCACAGGTAAGTGCGTAATCTTTTATCCAGATCGCCGCGTCGGAAGGAAGAAAGGTAAAGAGTGCTTCACGTTCTTCTTTCAGCAGGCGTGTCTGTACGTTAGGTGTTATAGATAAAACAGGGATTGTATCTACGGAGAGCTGCGATTCGGGGTTGAATGTTCGGATGCTTTCGATTTCATCCCCAAACAATTCGATGCGGTAAGGAAGCTCGTTCGAATAAGAAAAGATATCGATGATCCCGCCGCGGATGGCATACTGCCCGGCTTCATAGGCAAAGTCGTTGCGCTCAAAGGAATAGCTTTGTAAAAACTCTTCCATGAATTCGCGATTAAGCTTTTCGCCAACTTTTGCAATGAAAGTATTTTCAACCAGCGAGCGTTTGTTGATTACTTTTTCAGAAAGTGCCAGGGGATAGGTAACAATGAAACAAGGCTTGTCCTGGTTGTTGACAATATAGTTGAGTGTTTCGGCACGTTGTAAAATATTTGCATTTTCAACCTGCTCATAGTGATATGGCTTTTTATAAGAGGCCGGAAAAACAAAAACCGGCTGTCCTAATAATTGCTGCAGATCGTTTTGGAAAAAATAAGCTTCGTCTTTATCATTTAAAATAAAGAGATGCGACCGCTTGTCTGTTTTGGAAATCGCAGCAGCAGTAACAGCATCCAGACTGCCGGATAGTCCTTTTAAAAAGAGATTGTTAATACCCCTTTCCTGAAGCTTTTGCTTCAGTAGCTGGAAATGAGAGTCGTTCTCATAAACACTCAACAGCTCAGTAACCTTCAAAACGGGAATGCTAGTTTGAACACAAAAATACAATAAATAAGGGCTAAACGGAAGATGTTTTTGCAAGGAAAAGTTCAAAAAGCTATACCTCTTCGCCGCCGGGAACTAAGCACCGGATGGGTTAATCTATGAAAAGTGGGAAGCGATAAATTAATAAGAAGGAATGATATTATGATGAAACCGCGAAAGAATTTTTAATTGTTTAAATAGGATTTTATAAAGAACACTTTGATCGAACTTCATATAAAGTGAAAATAGCATGTTCAAACTTACATGTATCATGAAAATATGTTATTAGGTTATAAGCATACTTAGAAATAGGTGCTTTAGAAATAAATAACTGTTAAATAACTAATTATAATTTATTACATAAAGAGGCATGGTATTTTTCAACATATTTTGTTCATAGATCTAAAAAAATTGGGTATAATATCATACATTTGTATTTAATTCATAAACTATAATTTTAATACAGGCCTTCGAACGTGCCTTATTTTAATCAAAAACACGAATGAATTTTACTACTGGTTCAATGCTGTTATTGCGTTTTTTTACTTTTGATAATAAAGCGGAATATATTCTCAAAGTTGCAATAATCTTATTTGTTTGTTTTTCATCAAACATCTCCTCAGCCCAGATAAATGCATTAGCAAAAACGCAGCGCACGCTTTCTTCTGCGCAGACTGTAGTAAGTAAGGCCCAGGATTATGTTGGTATCATCGATGGCGCTGTTCAGAAAGTAAAAGACAATAATCTTTATAAAGCATTAGTCGACGGTAAAGAATTTACTTTTCCAATAGCGATTATTCCGCCTTCGGGAGATAAGAACTATGCGATCGTGATCAACAAAGTTTTTATGGATCCGGATGGCATGTATGCGGAAGTATTTTTGAAAGTTCCTGTTTCATCAGATAAACAATTATATTTTTTAGCGGACCGTGTGCCGTATAGCCGTACAGGAGGTTTTGCGGGTGACCTGAAATTGTATTTATTAAAAACAGATTCCTTTCAGGTTGGTAAGGGATATAATGTACAGTTTGACGGATTAGAGAAAGCTGGCGAAGACAAAAGCTGTTCAGTAACATTTAACTGTAAGGGATTTAAAGAAGCTACACTGGCAGGTGCAATCAACTTTGATCAGAGAACCATTGTAACAGATCAGGATACCAAAGGGAAATTGTCTGTCTTGTATTATGTAAACGTAGACAAGTTTTCAAACTTAATTATTCAGGTAGATCAGATACCGACATTTGAGTTTACAAACCTGCCGGGTTTTAAATGCTCTGTGCCCAAATTTACACTTGATCACAGTGATCTGAAAAATGCTCCGTCCTTTACATTACCAACCTGGTACAAAGATTCAGTAACAGCGATCATTAATAAAAACAGCGGCGGCGCTGCTGCAGACTTATCTACGAGTAATGCCGTTGATGGTCCGCAGTGGCAGGGCATCTATATACCCAGTATTACCATTGACATACCGAAGGCCTTTAAGGAAAAAAGTCCGAATGAGGTTGTAGTCATTGATTCAAGAGATCTTATCATTGATGGGAACGGGTTTACCGCGCTTACAAGTGCGAAAGGAAAAAACAACACACCTTTTTATGACGGAACAATCAAGAGCTGGGAATACCGGATTGATTCACTGCGCCTGAATTTAATTGCGAGCAGCCTTTCTTCAGCGGGTTTTTATGGAGGTATAACATTGCCGATCAGTAAAAAAGAAACGCAGGTAGACTTCGGACTTTTACTGACAAAGAATATTGCCGACAGCGACATCCGTTATTCCGGTTATGTGGGAGTTGGTACGATTGACGCGCAGGCATTCGGCGTCGCTAAAATACGACTGGATCATACACTAATAAATTTTAATTACTACCAGAAACAATTTACACCTACTGTAACCATAACAGGTAACCTGCGGCTTACTCCTAAGAAAAAAGGTGAATCCGATGGTGCCAAACCTACGGCAGGCTTTGGATTGGATTTTGCAAACTTAGTGATTGGTTCCAAAGCTCCTTATATAAGCATTGATACAGCCAATGGCGGTTATTGCCAGATGTCTTCCTCCGGACAGGCTTTGTCTAATTTCCCTGTTAAGATTACCGCTGCAAAACTTATTACCGAACCGGGTGGTCAACGTTTGGGCTTGAGAATAACGCTGGTTGTTCAGTTCCAGAAATCCGGCAGCGGAGACTCGGCACCACCTGCAGCTACAGCCAGTACAGGAACAGCTCCTAGCTCACCTCCGCCTGCGGCTCCTGCAGCACAGTCAAGTGAAACCGGCGGTGATGGTTTTGGCGGTACTGCAACATTTACCATATGGACAAAACGGAATGCTTCTACAGGTAAGTGGGAATATGATGATTTTTCTCTGGACAAGATCGTTATCAAAGTTGACAACGATGCCTTTAAACTATATGGAGAGCTAACAAACTTCAAAAACGCTAAAGTATATGGAACAGGTTTCTGCGGATATATAAGCCTGACCATCATGAAAGGTAAACTGAAAGTAGAAGTGGCCGCTATCTTTGGAAGAACAGGAAATGAAGCCGTACCGGATATTAATACAAACATAAATCCTGCGGCATTGACTGATGCCACCGACAGTTACCGATACTGGTTTGTAGATGCGGGTGTTACACTGCCGGTGATTCCGGTAGGGCCGTTTGTCGGGATCAACGGCTTTACAGGGGGATTGTATCACCACATGGCTATGCAGACACCAACGAGTCCGGCTCCGGATACGGACGTAGAATGTAAAACAACTTCGGGATTATACTACCTTCCGGATGATGGTGTCCATCTAGGTTTACTTGCTGGTATTGGTCTGCAGTCTGTGCCTACTGATGCAGTATTTAATGGTAAGATCAACCTTGGTATGGAATTTAACAACAGTGGTGGTTTGCTTACATTCTCATTCTTCGGGGAAGTTACTATTTTAACACCTCCGGTACAGGCCCCTGCAGTAGCGGATATGAAAGGGAAAATGCAGCCTGATAAACTGAGTGGTCTGTCAACACCAGCGAACCAGAAAGCAATTAAAGATGAAAAGCCATCAGAGTCGACCGGTTCTGTAAGAGTAAAATGGTTTACACAATATGATTTCAGAACAGAGACCTTCATCGGGGATTTTGATGTTTTTGTAGATGTAGCAAGTGTTGTTAAAGGTGGAGGCCCTGATAACAGGGCGGCACATATTGCTGTCTTATTCTCTCCTCAAGGAAAGTATGTATACATGGGAACTCCGTCAGATCCTGCTTCCATTGAAGTAATTGATCTGTTCGAATGCCAGGCATATTTCTGTGCGGGGAACGTATTGCCAAAACCACCGATCATGCCGTTGCCAGACGAGTTTGGTCCGGCACCAATCGATTACAATGCGATGGAAACCGGAGCAGGTCTTTCTTTTGGAGCGCGTGTAAGCATTGATGGTAAATTTGGTGGTAGTGCTGACTTTTTGGGCTGTTCGGTAGAACCTTATGCTGAACTATGGTTAAAGGCCGGCTTTGATATTCTGTTGACACAAACATCAAACCCGGTTCAATGCCAGGATGGTCCGAGAGGGGTAAACAATTGGTATGCGACCGGACAGGCATTCATCATGGGTGGAATCAATGTAGGTTGTAAATATGACTGTACGATTAAGTCCGGTGATTTCACATTGGTTTCGGCTTCTCTTTCTGCATATGTATTTGCGCAATTACCAAAACCAAGTTATATGGTTGGTTCTGTTACAATCGAATTTGAATTATTGGATATCGTTGGCGGTAGTGCAACATTCAAAGTTAAGTTTGGTGACGAATGCACCAAACCTGAAAATGATAAAAACATTGTATTCATAGAATCGATAACCCCAACCAGCGGCTCATCCAATATTGCGGTTACAGATAATGTAGTGGTAAATTTTGTCAAACCGATTGAGAACTTCAAGTTCTCGTTGCCTGATGAAAATGACGGATCCAAAATGGTACAGTACAGAGGCTTCGTTGGGCCGAATAATGTAACCCTGAAATCAAATGGAATACCCGTTCCATTCACATTTAAATGGAACAGTTCAAAAACAAACCTTACGATTGTTCCTTCCAAAACTTATGCTGAAAATGCTACGGTTGAAGTAATCGTAAAAGTGGACCTGCAATACTATGCGAACGGACAGTGGACTCCATCAACTAAAGTGGAGGTAGATACTTCAATCTTTAAAACGAAGTTTGAACCGTATAAGATTGAAGTAGCCAATGTGGAATATGCCTATCCAATGGTGGGCATGGAGAACTATTACAAAAGCGAAAGTAATAATGGATATATAAAATTATTGTCTGTGCCGAACAAGCCGATGCGCCTTGCTCCGAATTTTTCATACAAGATTGTATTCCTTGAAAGTGGCAAGGAAGTCGCATCCGTAGCAAATGTCACGATGGATAAGACGCCCGGGAGTGATAACTTTACTTACATGATTCCGAACGGTGTTTTCCAGAACAGCAAATCATACACGTTCCAGCTGAAAAAAATATGGAACACCGAACAAACCAGGGATACCGGAGTGGAAGGTGACGATACGAAAACAATAGGTACTTATGCGCAGACTCCGGAAGATACTATTATTCTGGAGTATGACTTCACAACAAGTAAATTCAGTTCATTCGCACAAAAGATTGCTTACTACAACCAGCCATTGATAGAAGCATCCGGATTAAATGTTGTGCATACACTTGCCCCGAATCAGAAAGATGTTGATGCAGGCAGCGCGGAAGGGCTTTCGACGCTGGAAACAAACGGTAAAAAGGTTTTAAACGTAACCTACTCGCGTGAATTGGTGCGGGGCATTGGTGCTGACTTATCACAAGGCTTTTTAAGCGGCCAGCAATTACCGGATAGTATTGACTACAGTTATTTCTCAAACAAACTTCGCGTGCAGTACGATGTGTTCAGTGAGCTTAAACGCCTTAATGATCAAAACAGAGCTGCGGGTATCGTTTGTACCGTGCAGCAAAGCCAGGCAAATTGCAGTGCCGGCGGCGGCTCTTCAACATTCCCTAAAGGATCAACTTATTATTACAGGTTAGGATATTTCTTACCAGGGAAAGATATTAAAACGTCTGAAGTAGTTCTTAGCTTCACATTACCAAATGATGTTACGGTTCAATAAATAGAAATGAAAAAATTAATAGGAGTACTTTTATTACTTGTCTTTGCTTCCGCTTCATTTGCGCAGGGTTTGGACAGTATTGGTTTGATCTCAAATGTTTCAGCTGATAAAGTTCAATTAAAATGGCTGCCTTCAAATTATAAAACCTGGGTAGAAGGTATTAATAACGGATATATGATTGAGCGTACGGAGGTAAAGGCAGTAAACGGTAAGTGGGTAATTGTACAGAAAGAAACGCTTACTGCAGAACCATTGAAACCATGGTCGTCTGAAAGAATAACGGAAGAAGCAAAAACCAATCGGGATGTGGAGAATGCAAAGATTGTGATTGCCACACGCATCATGGAAGAAAATGCAAAACCTGCAACATCTCTCTCTGCTACATCTGAGCTGCAGTCTCAAAAGGATTACCTGCACGTAATATCCTTGCTGGGGAGTTTGCTTAAAAATAAATCTTCTGAAGCAATGGGTTTATACTATGAAGATAAAACAGCCATAACAGGTAAAATTTATTTTTATGAAGTAACATTAAACAATGCAAAAAAAATAAAAGCTCGAACCGTAGTAAATACAGGTGTACCGGAAGTATTACCCAAGGTACTGGGTTTTGATTATAAGAATACAGACAAGTCTGTTGAATTGTACTGGATACAGCCGAAGTACTCCGGTTATTTTGCTTACAACATTTACCGTTCAACAAGTAAGGGGGGAACGTTTGAGAAAGTAAACAAAGACCCATACATAGGTGAGGTTGCTATTACAGCAGATGAAAAACGCATACGGTATATTGATTCATTTCCGGAAATGAATAAAACATACTACTACAAAGTACAAGCTATTAACGGGTTTGAAAAACTGAGTCCGTTTACAGAAGTGCTAACGGTGAAGTCATACGCCTTTCTTTCGGCAGCGCCTACGATTACCAGCTCGTTCTCTCCGGATAATTCTGCGATTGAACTGGAATGGATTGTGCCGCCGGCAGATGTGGAAAGTATTACTTCATTTTCCGTGTGGACCGCAAACGAACCGCTTGGACCGATGACTAAAGTGAACACGAAGCCGATAGACGGAAAGATATATAAATATGTTGACCAGACACCGGGCAAAGCAGTGTTCAATTACTATAGAGTATGTTCGTACGGCTACTTTAAAGATTCCATCTGTTCGTTGGTTAAAGAAGGATTCCTGGTCGATTCCATTCCACCGGCACCGCCAACAATTGTTACCGGTATTTGTGATACCAACGGAGTGGTAACGTTGCATTGGAAAAAATCCAAAGAAAAGGATATCTACGGTTACCGCGTGTACCGCACATTCTACAAGCATCATGAGCCGATCCGGAGAACCGATACAACCATCTTTGATACAACGTTTGTAGAAACCGTTGACTTGAAAGCCGGCTGGAAAAAAATGTATTATGCAGTAGTTGCCGTAGATCAGGTATATAATGCATCTTATATCTCACCTTACTTTGAAGTACCGCTGCCGGATAAAATTCCACCGATCAACGGAATCTTCACCAATTATGAAGCAACGTATTCAGGTATTTTGCTGGAGTGGAAACCAAGCCCTTCAAAAGATGTGAAGTATACCTATATCTATAAAAAATCCGAATTTGATTTTCAGTGGGTGCCGGTTGCAAAGCTTACAGGCACAGATGCACTGCAGCGGACAAAATTGCGTGATACGCTTACACAATCCAACGTATGGTATGAATATCGCCTGGTCGTGGAAGATTCTTCAGGCCTGCAGTCAAAAGATGAACAGCGCCTGCGTATACAGCAGCCGGAGAAAGATCCCTTTCCTGTGGTGACCAATCTGCGCGCGGTGATGAGCAGGGAAAATAAAATGGTTAAGCTTTCATGGGACTTTAATAAACCAGCGAAAGGATTTAAGATCATGCGTTCTCAAAACGGAGCGCAGGTTGAAACCTATGAATTTGTTGCAGGTACGAAGAGAGAATACTACGATACCTGGCTAACTACCAATACAGAATATTCCTATGCGATTATTGCAGAACTGCCTGATGGCAGAATCTCTGTAATGAGTACAGTCATTAAAGTAAAATACTAACCGGCAATACCTAAGCGCAGTTTAGCTATGCGTTTAAGCGAATGAAAAATTTAACACACAGAAAAATGAGACACTTCATTTCAACCGTTATTTTGTTTTTAGCATTGATTTTTTCAAATACACTTTTGGCTAAAGTGTATTATGTCAATGCAAATTATACCGGCTCAACACAAAACGGTAACAGCTGGACTACGCCATTCAAAACCATTGAAAAGGCCCTTACCGTAACGGTAGATGGTGACCAGATCTGGGTAGCGAAGGGAACGTATACTACTCCTAACTACAAAAGTGCTTCCGGTTACTTCATTAATAATGGCATTACCATTTATGGCGGTTTTGCAGGAACAGAAACCAGTGTTTTTGCCAGAGATCTTGCTTTAAATAAGTCGATTATTCAGACATCAAATACTTCAAACATCTTTAATATAAAACAGAATAAAGATTTTATTATTGATGGGGTAGACCTGACAAGTTTTGGTACTGCTCTTTTTATCCAGTACGATACAATTGCAACTGCTTATAATATTCAGTCGGGAGACCGGTTTAAGGTAACACTTAATAATTGTAATATCTATAATGGCCAGGCCCCTGCATCTTTTTATCACCACGTAGACCTGAAAATTACTAATAGCCAGATTTACAATTGCCAATCCAACTTTTATATCTCGGAAGACAATTCATTGAACGATTTTTATGCACCTTCTACGGTTACATTTGAAAACACAATAGTTCAGGGAACAAACACGCTGATGTATTCTGTGAATGCGCAGTTGAATATGATCAATTGTAGATTTTCGAATTTTAATTCAACAATGTTCCCCAGCTCGAGCGGCAGGGATGTGATATTTAAAGGCTGCGAATTTAAAAATATTTCAAGCCAGATTCTTACAAACGATAACACTTCGGTAACGATTGACAACTGTACGTTTGAGAATCTTAATAATGGCCCGATATTTTATAGTTCAAATACTAACATATTCAATATTTCAAACACAACTTTTAAAAATTCTACCTGCAGTCAGATTTTTATTTTAAAGACTTTATCATTAGATAATGTCACATTTTCAAACATCAATTTTAATTACCAGGGAATAATGGCGAACGGACCGTTGAAAATAAAAAACTCAACAATGGAAAATGTCCATACGCTAAATTATTACTTCATGGACGCGTATTCTGATGTTGAGCTGGACAATGTAACGATACAAAATTGTGTTGGCCCATTGTTGATGGAAAATAAAGATACCAGTGATGTACTGATTAAAAATGTAATCTTTCAAAACAATTCACAGGACTTTAATGAGCAAAAAGGAATGTTTTTTAACCTGGCAGGAAATGTAGTTATTGATCAATCGCAATTTTTAAACAATGAAATCAGAAGATCAAACCTGGGATACAGTATGGGTTTGTTTACTGTAAGCACATCTTTAGAAGTAACAAACAGTACTTTCAAAGATAATGTAAGCAATAATGTTGCGGGTGTATTTTATTCATCAGCGAATAATTTGCAAATCGATAATTGTGTATTTGAAAATAATGTTTCAGAATATCAGTTCGGTTATTCAACGGTTGGTACGGGTGTTCTGTATTCAACAGGATATAATAACGAGGATGCAAAGATTAGCAACACAAAATTCATTAATAATTCAGCCTACAATTTTGGTGTGATCAACTGGGTCGGAAGAGATCTTATTATTGAAAATTGTATTTTCCAAAAGAATAAATCAATCGCAACGGCCCGGGGATATATGGGCGGCGGTTTTAATAGTGGTGTGATAGGAACGTTCGGTATTGCTTACCCATATGTGGGAAGCATTACGACAATAAAGAAATGTTCGTTCAGTGAAAATGAATCGATATTTGATGCTCCAGTCATTTATGCTAGTAACATGTCGGCGTTGTACGTTGATCAATCTTCTTTCAATAATAACAAATGTCGGGATGGAAGCGGTGCAATAACTACTGTAAATGTAGTGTTTAAAGTCAGCAACTCACTTTTTGAAAATAACCAAACACAAAATGCAACATTTGGTGTAATAAATAACTCAGCAAACAACACACAGTATGGTCCGTATCCTGCAGAAATATACAACAGCACATTTGTAAAAAATACTACTACCGGCGGTCCGGGTGTATTATCTGTGAGTGTACCTACAACCATTGCCAATTCGATCTTCTGGGGCAACGGAACAAATGCACCTATCATCGCGGGTAGTGTAACTCCGGTAATTTCCAATACATCTGTACAGGGAGGGTTTTCAGACGGTACAAAAATTTATGATGCAAACCCTAAGTTCATTGATTTCATCGGCGGCAACTATCGCTTGTCGTGCCAGTCACCATTGATCAATAAAGGAAATAATGCATTAGGTGTTTCTTTATTTGACCTGGATGGAACAGCCCGTATTTTTGCCGATACTATAGATTTAGGCGCTTACGAGACGCACATAGATCCGGCTCTTGCAAATGTGATTCCCGCACCAACGTTTATCGTCCCATCAACCGTTTGTAAAGACGAGGTAATTAACCTGGTAAATACTACAGCAAACCTTTCTAACTATACGTATCAATGGACATATGGCAACGACCAGAAGTCTACGTTGATCAATCCAAGCTATGCTTATGCGCAGGCAGGTACATATACGATTACATTAACTGCATCAAACTTTTGCGGTCAGTCAAATTCTTTATCCAAACAGATAATAGTAAAAACGGTTAACACACCAATTATTGAAACTGTTTCTGTTGTTTGTCCGGGAACAGAGCAAACCTATACAACGAATGCAACATGTCAGAATATTTTATGGACAGTTGCAGGAGGTACAATTCAAAGCGGACAGGGAACAACGTCTGTTCGTATTCTTTGGGGTGATGGCACAACGGGAAATGGAAAAATTACATTGCTGGCAACCGGCTGCGGCACGGGCGCGTGTGAAATTCCTGTAAGTGTTGAAGTGCCGATTGTTCCGGCAAACTTTACGTTGACAGGACCGGATAAAGTTTGTCAGGGTGGTTTCTCTCATTATGAAACAGTAGTTAAAGATAAATCACCGGCATCTCTTTATACTTGGTCTGTTAAAGGCGGATCAATCAGCTCGGCTATAAACAAAGGGTATAACCTTACAGATATTGATATTACCTGGAGTACTTCTCTTACTGAAGGAACAGTATATTTAACAACATATAATGAATTATTGAAATGCGGTAAAACAGATTCCTTTAAGGTAGCGCTTAGACCAACCTTTAAAATATCCGGAGCAACAGAAGTTTGTACAAATGCATCTACCGTATACCAGACAGTACCTTCTATCGGTACTGTACGATGGCAGGTAGCTGGTGCAGGAAATACGATAAACAGTACAACAGGTACTGCAACCTGGGGAAATGCAGACGGTGTTTACAAGCTTACGGCCGGTCCTGCGGACCCGACAACTGCGTGTAATGCACAGGATACATTTGTGGTACACGTAAACGCGAAACCGGTTGTAACGGCTATTGCCGGTGAAACGGAGCTGGCAGTAAATTCAATAGATGTATATACCGGCCTGGTAAATACAGATATCAATAATGTTGATTTTTATTGGTCGTCTCCGGGTGGCACGATCGCTTCTGCATACCTGAACACCGTTACCATTCAGCGAAATAGTTTTTCACCGGATTATATTGCATTGAGTGTTGCAACAAAAAAAGGCGCTTGTACTTCAGCTGAGCTGCAGATACATGTAAAAAAATTATTTGATTATACAATTACCGGTCCGGATACAGTTTGTATAACAACCAGCGCAACCTATACAGCAAATGTAAACCCGGGTCAAACGTCAGACTATTCCTGGATACTGAATCAGCAGGGTACTCCTGTTAACGGAATAACTTTTAACCCATTGTTTAACTATACCGGATATCAGCAGATCGAACTGAAGGTTCACAGCAACGGTAAAGAATTTATTGTGCGTAAAAATGTATATGTAAAATCTTCTCCATCCAGTATCACGGTTGAAGGTCCGGTTGTTATTGATCCTGCGGGATTACAGACTGCTGTATATACAGTTAAAAACTTTGCAAATTCGAATTACATTGTAACGGTTACCGGAGGTGTTTTACAATCAAACATCAGTAACCAGCTTACAGTTAAATGGGGTGGTACAGAACCCTTCTCTATTCAGGTACAGGATAAATTTGCATCTCCTGCTTGTAATGGTGTACCGATGACCCTGCAGGTTAAGAAAGCTGCGGATATCGGTAAAAATATTATTGCCAGCGCGCCTGCCTGTTTAAACGCAAGGGTTGATTATTCTTTCCAGCCGGATGATCTGACTAAAAATTTATCATGGAGCATTGATGGCGGCGGCAGTATTACAAGCAGCGCTCAGAATTCTGTTACGATAGAGTGGAATCAAACAGGCACACATACATTAACATTAACCTATGACCGTTTTGGTACACAAACGATCCAGGTTCCAATTGTTGTAAATGTATTGCCTTCACCGGTTATTAACCCGGGAACAATTTGCGGAAGCAACAGCCTGAATATATCTACGACACAGGCATACAATGCGTATGAATGGTATCTGAATGATGCGAAAACCGCATTCTCCGCACTACCAACACCGGCGGTTAATACAGAAGGTTTGTATACAGTAAAGGTAACTGATAATAATGGCTGTATAAACTCTTCCACCAGATACATCAAACAATTACCGCTGCCAAAGGCATCTATCTTTACATTAGACGAAGTTGTGGTTTGTACGCAGGCTACAGCAGCACTTACAAATATTAAGTTATCTACTTTCGAAGGGCAGGATTATGTTTATCAATGGTATGAAAATAATGTGCCGGTATCAGCTCCTCTTGCTACACCATTCAGTCTTCCGGTACAGAAACCATTAAATCAGGAAGCCATATATGCGTATAAAGTTAAGGTTTCTTTAGAAAGCTGTGTACAGTATGCTGATGTTAAGAATGTAATTGTAAAATCCTGCGCGGGCGGCGGCGGCGGTATTGGCGGTGGCTGCAGCGATCCCGGGGTTTCATTTACAGTGGATCAGAATTCATTATGTCAGCCGTTTAAGTTTAATGCTGATCCGTCTATTGCCGGTTTATCAGGACTTGGCTGGGATTTCGGAGATGGATCAACAGCAACAGGTCCTGCACCGACATATAAATACCAGGATGCTGGTATTTATAATGTGCAATTGACAAGAGGCTGCAGGTATGATAGACAACCTGTAAAAGTACTGGCTCGTGCGATCTTTAAGCTTGACCAACCGGGGTGTGTTGGAGATACATTGGTATTTAATGATCTGTCAGTTAACATTCCTTCCAATAAAATCATCAGCTGGAAATGGAACTTTGGTGACGGTTCGCCGGAAGAAACCTATTCAGGCAGCGGAGACCGCAACGGGAAACATAAATACACGACCGCTAACTCATACACCGTAACATTAACGGTGTATTCGCAAAGCGATAATGCTGCACTACCAGTTTGTGCCTTTACGACACAAAATACATATGTAATTACACCACCTCCAACAGCAGACTACATTATTACAGCTCCTGCATGTGTTGGCAATACATATAAATTTGTTGAGAAAGGTGCTTATGGCAAATATGGAAAGGCCCCGGTTAAATGGACATTCAGCAACGGACAAACATCAGTACGTGACACTACCTTGCAACAGTTTAATCCTGGTAACCAAAACGTATTGCTTAAAGTTACGGATGGCCTGGGCTGTTCAAGCACAAAATCATCAACGATAACAGTTACTGCTCCTGCAGTACTTGGAAAAATTACGGTTACCTCAAAAGATACGCTTCTATGTAACGGCAGAAAGGTATCGTTGAGTTCCCCTGTAACAGCGAAACTGGCATACCAATGGTATAAAGACGGAGCAGCGATTGCATCAGCTACAAATCAAACCTATGATGTTTCAACACCAGGTAACTATAGCGTTGCCTATTGGGTTACAGCAACCTGTAATGCAACGACAGCTGCAGTTAAAGTTAATAGTTACACAGTGCCTAATTTAATTTCCGGAAATAAATTGAATTGTTCCGGCGGTACGTTGATGTTAAGCAGCAACCTGAGCCCATCTGAATATTCATTCATATGGAAACAGAATGGCACGAAGCTAAACAATAACGGTTCAGACCTGGTATTGAATAATATCACAACAGCTGCTGGCGGCAATTATCAATTGACAGTTACCCAGAATACGACCGGTTGCTTTGCTACCTTGCCGGATTATACGGTAAGCGTTAGTAACCCTCCTGCCAAACCGGTTGTAAATGCTGCAGCAGTAAACATCTGTTACAATACAGCTGCTGTTTTAAATACACCTGTTGTTAAATCCGGGAAAACATTTACCTGGTATGAAAACGGCAGTAAGCTGGCTTTTGCGGATACAGTGATTACTACAGCACTTTTGAAAAATGATGCGAGTTATTCTGTTACTGTAAAAGAAACGGCTACAGGCTGCTCCACGCCTTCAGATAACATAGCAATAAAAGTTGCTCCTGCTATAAGCGTTGTAATATCAGGAGATACATCTCTTTGTGAGCAGGTATCGTCAGAACTAAAATCAAATCTCGACACCAAAGACTTTACATTCAAATGGTACAAGAATAACCAGCCATATGGCGGTGATGTAGCCAAGCTTACATTCTCAAACATTGCGAAAGCAGATTCAGGTCAATATCAATTGCAGGTAATAAGCAAAGGAACTACAAACCTGACAGGATGTACGGCTGTTTCGAATATTAAAACAATTAAAGTTAAACCAACAGCTGCAACACCTGTTATTACAGGTGTAAGCGAATTCTGTAGTGGTAATTCAATTGTTCTTTCTACAAACCTTACGTCTGATTTTGTTTGGAATACTGGTGCTGTTACACCTGTAATAACGGTTACTTCCGGTGGTACATACTCCGTGACATCAACGAATGTGGCCTCAAAATGTATTGTTACAGCAACTAAAACGGTTACTCAGAATCCGGTTCCGGATCTGAGCTTTGTACCTACAGGTGATTACTCAAGATGTGGTACCAATAAAATAGCCTTTGATGGTTTGAATAATTATCCGTTACAGAGCTGGTACGTGAATGGAGTATTTTTCAGCGATAAAAAAGAAATTTATCCAACGAAATCAGGAAAATACACGCTGAAGGTTACAACAAACAAAGGATGTATAAGCATATCCGATACGATGAATATTGAGTCGCTTGAATGTCCGTGTTATGTAACCAATGTAAATGACAGCGGCGACGGTTCATTGAGAGAAGCGATAAACTGTTCAAATAACAAACCTGGAAAAGATGTAATAAAATTCTCTATCGTTGGCACAGGTCCATTCACGATTAAACCGATTACACAGTTGCCAACATTAACAGACTCAGTTGTAATTGACGGCTTCACGCAATCGGGTGTCAACGTGTTTGATGTGATTATTGATGGCACAAACATCTCTACGTTAAACGGTCTTGTAGTTGGAAGTGATCTGGCTAACGTAAAAATTTCAGGACTTAAGTTTTCAAACTTTACGAAAGCAATTGTTTTATCAACGAATACGCAGAACATACTTGTTGAACGTTCACAATTTACAAATAACTCAAATACGGCAGTTGAGCTTAATTATGGTTCAACTAAAAATATTGTCCGCAATAACTTCATTGATAAAGGTGCTGCAGGTATACATTTCGTAACAGGGTCCAAATACAATATCATACAACAGAACACGATCACGAATGCTAAAAATGGTATTGCGCTGGATGGTGCAAGTTATAATAAACTGCAATCGAATTTAATTTTCACTTCATCCGGTGATGGTATTCTTATTAACTCACAATCGACATTCAACTCGATTGTAGCCAATACGGTTGGTTCTTCCAATAATAACGGGATTCTGATTGCTCAGAACTGTAATTCAAACTCCCTGGATTCAAATTATATTGGTATTAATGTTTCCGGAAACGTTGTATCAAATCTTGAGAGCGGAATTTATATTTCTCCAAACACCAGATATACATCAATAACAGCCAATACAATTGGCGCAAATACACTACACGGAATTTTTGTAGAAGGTAAAAATAACCTGATCAGGAATAATTATATAGGTACAAATGTCGCAGGTAATGCAAAACCAAATGGTGTGCATGGTATTTATTCAACAGCTGATAGTTTAAAAATAACCGGAAATACCATTAAGGCAAACAGTCAATACGGTGTTTATATTAAGGCCTCATCTGCAACGATTCTTGCAAACACTGTTACGAACAATATCAGTGGTGGTATATATATTGATGGAAGTAAAGACCGGATCTCTAAAAACATCATCACAAATACCAATGCTACAGTTAAAGCCATTAATCTACATTTAACGGCAAGTGCAGGTAATGCTGGCAAACTTCCGGCTGTATTTAATAATTACAGAAGAGCAAAATCCGGCGGTATTGTGTTAAGCGGTACAACAGCTGCAGGAGACACCGTTGAAATATTCGCCAACAATAACATTGCACAGCAGGCTTTATTGTTTGCCGGTGCAACAACGGCAGATGCAACAGGCTATTGGGAAATTGAAATTCCACAGGGAGCAGCATTCGATCCGAATCAGAAAAACTTCTATGTAAACACCGCAAGTACTGGTGCGAATAATACTTCAGAATTGTCTGTACCATTCTTAACAGGTTGTTTCAATTGTGTTTGTTATGTAAAAAATACGAATGATTCCGGTATCGAGTCGTTACGTGCAACGATTGATGAATCTAATTTAGGAAACTGTCTGACGATCAAGTTTTCGATGACATCTCCTGATACCATCAAACTTCTTAGTGCCGTGAGTCCGTTGCAGGTTCCTGTATCGATTGTAGGTCCTGTTTCTGCAGGTCCGGATCCAATGATCTTTGTAAAAGGAACCGGAACATTCAATGGTCTTGTTGCTTCTAAAGACGGTGTTTCAATCAGCGATTTAGGATTTACAAATTTCAAACAGGCAATTGCACTGAATTCAAATTCGAATGCTATAACTGACGTTACAGTTATAAACAGCACCAGACCAATTACCATTACAGGTAATAACTCTACAGTTGTTTCAAGTGCCATTAACACAACATGGGGAACGTCTGTCAGTACGTTTAAGGCAGACACATTGGTTTACATCACAGGTAAAGGCAACCAGGTTGGCGGAACAGACACGGGTAATAAAATTACCAATGGAAATATTGCCGGTGTGCTGGTGAATACAGGTGCTGCAAACAGCATCTTAAACAATCAGATCACCAACAGTACGCTGGCGATCAAATTAACGAATAACGGAAATACCAATTACAGTAAACCTGCTAACCTGATTGGTGCAATCAATGGTACGGTAGCTACTGTACAGGGAACGGCAAGTCCGGGTGCTAAAATTCAATTGTTCTCCAGTACATACGTTGCAGAGCAGGCGGTTGATTTTGTTATTGAAGTTGTTGCAGACGCATCCGGAAACTGGACCGCAGTAATTCCTTCAGCAAAAATTGACATTACCAAAAACAATTATTTTGTAGCAACTGCAACAAGTCCTACAGGCAGTACATCACAATTATCTCAGGTAGTACGTGTAGGTAATTTTGTTCAGGTCTGTTATGTGACCAATACAAATAACGCCGGAGACGGTTCGTTAAGAGAGGCTGTTAATTGCGCCAACCAGGCAGGAATTGGTAGTAATGGTGTAGCGGCAAGAATAGAATTCCTGTTGCCGCAAACAAACAATGAAATTTCATTGCTTTCAGGTTTGGTTGTTACAAACAATTTTGGTGTAGAAGTAAATGCACGTACAATACCTGTAACGGTTAAAACAGCCAATACAGCGTTGAATTGCTTTAACTGGGCAACAAACAATTTCAAAGTTAAAAACCTGTCGTTTGAAAATTTTGCAAATGCATTGTACTGTACAGGAACAAATGCAGTCATTGACTCTAACAGCTTTGTTAATAATAAGAATGCAATCTATGTAAATGCTGCAGATACAATCATCCAGCAGACAATCTCAAACAATTACTTCACCGGCGGCACGAGCGGTATTACCAGTGTGAAAGGTTCGTTGGTTGTTGCGAAAAATGCGTTTGGTATTTCAAAAGCAGGTGTTGCCGGACAAATCTCTGGTTTTGGCGTTGCAGCCAATCACGCGCATTCTATACAATTAACGGATAATACATTTGCAAATATTACGAATAGCCCATCTGCAACAAATCCGGCAACTGCCAATGGATATGTTGTTTCCCTGGAAAATGCATCGTCAGTTGTTTCAGCGAATATCATCACAGGTACTCCTTTAACAAATTTGCCGGCAGTGAGATTGTTCGCGAATTCGAAATCAACTGTCACGTTGAATAAAATAACTTCAGCTGCAGAAGGTATCCTGTTTGATCATTGCAGTGAGGTAAACGTATATCAAAATCAATTGGCGGCAGTTACGAACAGAGGCTTGAATCTGTTCAGAAGTCAAGGTATCAAGATCTCACAAAATACCATCACAGGACTTTTGGCAACAAAAAAACCAATTGAACTGAATCTGTCCACAGCAAATGTTTCAAACTTCAGCAAACAGACACCGGTGATCCTTACATCTACTTACCACGATGGAAAACTTTTCCTTATCGGTGCAGCTGAAAAGTTTGATGAAGTTGAAGTGTTTTATTCAAACAGTAATCAGCTTGATCTGGTTAAATACATTCAGAAATCTACGGCCGATTCTGTTGGGAACTGGATCATTTCTTTCCCAATCCCTGCCGCAGGTTCAGATACATTATTCTTCAGAGCGGTATCGGCTAAAGACGCCATACAATCTTCAGAGGCTTCTGCAGCATTTACCCCAAAGCTGAAGATTTGTTTAGTGACTGTAGCAACCGATGCGGGTACCGGTTCACTTAGAGAAGCGATTGATAAAGCCAACTTAAATCAATGTAACCTGATTCAGTTCGCTATTCCGGCTTCGGGTGTTGCTGAGATCAGAACAAGCTCTCAGCTTCCGGATATCACAACACAACAATTGATTATTGATGGTACGTCACAAAGCGGCTATGTAACCGGTTCACCAATGGTAGCTGTTATCAATAATGCAGCATATGGATTCAATGGACAGAATGGCAATCAGCTGGATATATATGGAATGAAGATGGCGAACTTCAATACTGCGATTAATATCCTGAACAGTAAAATTGTAGACCTGAATGACAATGTGATAGAAAACTTCGCCAATACAGCTATTCAGGTTAAAACATCTGCATTTACGTATGGAACGGTAAACAACAATACCATCAGATCACAAGCTTCCTCCAATACAGGTATAAGTCTGGATGGAACCGGCGGTATAACCATTGATAAAAACCGCATTAAAGGATTTACCAAATTCGGTATAACAACTGCCAATGCGAACAATCAGAAAATAACCAATAACATGGTATTCTCCGCAGATACAGTTACATCTGTAGGTATTTCGGTAAACACATCTTCGGGTTGCTTTATCCAGGCAGATACAGTACGTAAGGCCGCAATCGGGATACAGGTTAACGGTGGCAATGGAAACAAAATCTTGTCTAACATGGCTGCTGTTGCCGATTCAATTTCAAAGGCCGACAAGCTTATTGTGAATAAATGCGGTATATCTGTTGTGTCCAGCAACAACTGTACAATCACTTCAAACACATTGAATGTATTTGAAAAAGCAATCTCGGTATCGAACAGTAAAGCTGCACTTATCAATTCAAACACTACGAATAAAAGTAATACAGGTATTTATTTGTCAAGCGCTTCAAACGGAAGAGTAGCAAACAATACGATTGATTCTACTGCGGTTGGTTTGAAGTTTGATGCTTCGCATGGTGTGCAGGTATTTAATAACTTAATTACACGCTCGCTGCAATATGGTGTATTGTTAAACACAGGTTCAGATACCTGTAAATTTAATGCGAACCTGATCGGGGCACGTTATTTTGGTGATACGAGCTATGCTGCCGGTGCAGGTATGATGATTAAGTCTTCAAACAATTACATCGGTAACAATCCGATTGGCGGTTTTGAAAACCATATCAAACAAAATAAGAAAGGCGGTATCATAGTAGATGGCGGCAAAAAGAACATCATCACATATAACTTCTTTTACAACAACGATATTTCAAAAGGAAGGCCTACAGCGTATGCGATTAACTTAATCAATACAGGTAATAACATGAAGCAGAAACCCGCGATCACTTCGCATAAATGGATCGGCGGAAAGCTGCACGTATATGGAACAAATAACAATACTGTTTCAGATACGATTCATTTATACCTGGGAACAGGCGGTTATGAAGAGGTTTCTAAATTCTTAGGTGATACGCTTTCAAAAGCAGGCGGGAACTGGGAAATAATTGTTGATCCGAAAATAAGTAGTAAAATTGCCAGTAAAACGACCTGGTATGTTGTGGCAACAGCAACAGATATCAATAGAAATACATCTTCATTGAGTGATATGTACATACTGGGAGACTGTTATATTACTTCGCTGAAAGACACAACAGACAATGTTTATCCGCTTCCGAATACACTTCGTATGGCAATGAAATGTGCAAACGGACAAGCGAATCCTGTAGGTGTTTATTTCAATGTTACTGATGGCGGCGCAAAAGAAGTAAAACTTCAGATGAAACTGTTGACATTAGATAACAAGTATGGAGTAAACTTCGACGGAAAGAATATTCCTGACGGTGTTATTGCAGGAATGAATGCACAAAAATTAACATCTGCCGCATGGACAATTGCACCAACCAACGCTGCTTCAGCCATCAAACAATTCGAGATTACCAATTCAAAAGATGGACTGGAAATTTTATCAGATAGCATTCTGGTTCAGAAATTACGATTCGATAAAATCACCGGCAATGGTCTCCTTGTAAGCAACAAGCGCAATGTGGTTGACTCCTGTGTATTTGATAGTGTTGCTGTTGGTATTGTACCTTCATCTGCAGCTGTTAAAACATCCATCACCAGAAGCATCTTTAACCAGACAGTAACAGGTGTAAAGGCAGTAAGCACGGATAGCTTAATGGTTGGTACCAGTATATTCAATACAGGTGTAAAGACAGGTGTTGATATCAGTGGCTCAACGCATGCTGCTATTAATGATAATACCTTTAATGGAAATACAGCGGCAGCCAAATTCATTACGTGGGATAATACCAAAGGAGTTATTAGCGGAAATACCGTCAATGCACATTTTGTGCAGAACCCGCTTTCTATATCAAACTCAACCGGATTTACGGTAACAGGTAATACATTTAAAGATAGTGCAGATGTATACTTATTGATTTCAGGTTCTTCAAAGGCGAACGTGGTATCAAACATATTTGAACGTGCAAACCAGAACAGCATCAAAACAACAAATGTGCAGCATTCTACAGTGATGTACAACCACGTGCTGCAGGCCCGTAATGATGCATTCAACCTGGAAAGTTCTTCAACGGTATTCATATCAAAGAATACTGTAAACAATGTTCGTTATACGTCGAAAACAGATTCTGCTTTATGTATCAATATTCATAAGGGTGAAGGGGCGCTGCAATCCAACATTGGTAAACCGGAACCTAAGAATCTTTCATATGAAGTAAAAGCAGGCTCTGACCGCCGGATAGGTATCTTTGTAAAGGGATATGCGCAACCGGGCGACAGTATTGAATTGTTCTTCTCGGATACGATCTCTGCATCCATGAATCAATATGTGGTGACAACATTCACCAAACCAGATGGCACCTGGGATGTGAAGATTCCGAGAGAATATTACTACAAAGATACTGTAACGTGGTACCACGTAATTGCTGTTGCCATGGATGCAGACAGCAATACGTCGAAAACTTCTTCGGTTATTGATATCCCGCCAAGTACAACGAAAATTTATGTATTGAATGAATACAATGCCGGTCCGAACTCACTGCGTCAGGCATTACTGGATGTTAATTATTCGGATCTGTATTCAACTGTTATATTCAGTATCAATTTACCGGAAGTGAAAGCAGGTCCTTATAACATCAAGATTGACTCTTTATTTGATCCGATCTATAGCTACCGCGGATTCAAGATGGATGGAAACACGCAGAAAGAATATGTTGGTATGGGGCCTGATCAACGGATTCTTGTAAACGGTGCCAACATCAGCAGGGATTTTGGTCTTGACATCACCGACTCTTCAGATGTTTGTACATTGAAAAATATGTGGCTGACAAATACCAGAAATGGTTTGCGTTTAAGCAACGATAAGAATGAAATTGAGAAATTCAATTTCATCAATACAGATTCATCTGGCATTGCCCGTCTGGATACAGCCGTTGTGATCCATAGCAAGGAGAATAAACTGAAAAATATTTTTGTGTCAGATTATACACTTGGGGTATTGATGGAGAACAAAGTAGGTAAAAATGAATTTACCGAATCTGTTCTGGACAGCGTTTCCATGGGTATTGTTTTAAGAGACAGTACCTACAATTCACTTATTGCAAAAAATACACTGACCAATACAGCCGTATTTGCTCTTAAAATAGATTCTGCGGCTGGTGACAATAAAATTGATCACAACATATTCGGTAAGGAAAATAATCACGTGAAAGGAGATGTTATTGTAATTCATGAAAGTAATAACCAGACTGTTGTTTACAACAGGATCTCTTACTTTGAGAAGAACGATACACTCACAACCGATTCAACGGCTATCAGTATCCAGGGTAAATCTTCAGGCAATTATATTTATGCCAACCGGATAGGTCTGGATTCATTAGGTAAAGGTGTCAACCGTGCCGATGTAAGAGGTGTTGTGATCAAGGCTACTACCAGCGGCGTACCGTCATCAAACTCAATTATCGGGAATGAGATCAATGGAGCCAACGCCGGTGCTATTTATGTATACAAATCTTCTCAGGATTTAATCAGTGAAAACATCATTGGCGGTGATTCTGCAAAATTTGTGTATGGCATCGACAGCACTGGAATTGTTATTGC
>NZ_JBQCDF010000136.1:0-17955 GCF_051961495.1 Cytophaga sp.
AAGATGTAAGCGATAACATCATCCTTGGTTACACGAAATATGGAATTGAGTTGCTGACGTCTGATAATATTCAGATGCACAGGAACATTATTTATTCGCATACAACGAAAAATAAAGCAATCAATATCTATACATCGAATAACAGCATAGCTCCGCCAACGGTTGCTACTGCAGACCTGGTAGATATCAATACATTTAAAATAACAGGTAAAGCAGCATCAAATACACAGGTTGAAGTATACCGTTCTGCAAAAGATACATTGCATGCTGTTGCTTATATTGATAAGGTATCAGCAAACAGTTCAGGTGATTGGGAACTGATGGTGCCTAGAGAATACTTCTCATATGCAAACCGTAACAGCTTTGCCGCACAGACACACGATGGACTGCGGTCTTCAGAGCTGAGTGTGCCATTGACACCACTACCGGCGCTATGTCAGCTGCAGAACAATACAAACATTTCGGTGATCGATCCGCAGTATACTCCTTGTCCTGGGCCTGAGTTCAATATTGATCCCGATCTGGATGAAGACCTTACTTTCTCTTGGAAGGCGCCGGTTTGGCCGGATTCAATAATGACTAAAAAGATCTCATTAAAAGATACGACCATGGATCTTACACTACACGCATTTGATACATTGGGCTGTAAGCTTGAGCGCGTAACGGATGTAATATTCAAAGCCAAACCAATTGATCCGAACTTTATTGTGAGCAGCAATGTGTATGCCGGTGATACAATTGTATTGGTGGATATCTCTATGCCTGCGCCGACTTCTTATACATGGTATAGCTCGCCGGGCGTAACAGTATTGAGACAGAGCGCTACCGTGAAGGATACAATTATCGGAGATGATGGCAAAATCTATCCGAAAGGAACGCGCTTCATACAGTTCATTCTGCCGGATTCAGGATCTTACTTCATCCGCCAGACCTCTCTGCGTGACGGCTGCTTTATTGATCAGAAGAAAGATCTGGAAGCACAACCGAAAGATCCGAATATTAAAAACCCATATATGGTTGCTTCAACGGTTGAAACAATGTATGCATATCCAAACCCAAGCACCCAGGGGCAGGATGTATATATCAGTATCGTTGCTGCTTCGAAAGATGAAATGACGCTGAAACTGGTTACCGAAGCTGGTTCGGAAGTTGGTTCAACCACTATTTCAGGCAAGCTGAACTATGACCTGAAATTACTGGGCACGGATAGCGGAAGCAATCAGTTATTTGCAAATACCCTTTCTCCGGGTATCTACATTATTAAGCTGATTACCGCCAAAGACAATGAAATATCATTCAAAATAGTAATTCAATAATTGCATAGCAGAAGCACGGCCGGCGTTCAGGGCAAGAAATACCGGCTGTGCAGCTGCATCGCTTTATGAGGATAATATATATACATTCTTTCGCCCCAGGGTTTAAATGCCAAAAGGCAACTTATTCAGTACAATGAAAAAATTTATCAGTATTTGCTTTATACTTTTTACTGTTGTCGTGCAGGCGCAGCAATTAGATCAAATCGGTATAAAGAAAGGCATTAAGGTAACGGGAGGCGTTTCTTTAGCCAACAATTTTTATACGGTATCAGGAATGCCAAACAGGTTGAATCCTTATTCCTATGTATTGGCAGGGAATGTAAACATCAACCTTTATGGCGTTTCGGTTCCTTTGTCTTTTTCATATTCAAACCAGAATTTTTCATACAGACAGCCTTTTAATATTGTAGGTGCAAGCCCCACCTATAAAAGATTCACGGCACATATTGGTTACCGCAATCTTACTTTTTCACCCTATACATTGAATGGCCACAACTTTTTAGGTGGAGGCCTTGAATATAAAGGAGAGAAATTTTCAGTCATGGCTATGTCAGGCCGCTTCCTGAAAGCTGTTCAGTATGATAGCAATAATGTCAATACACTTCCGTCATACAAAAGATTAGGTGGGGGTATAAAATTAACCTATCGGAATAAAGGCGATGAAATATCACTTTCAAATTTTTATGCGCGCGATATGATCAGCTCCATTGATTCCGTTCCGGCAAAGCTGGGATTAACACCTCAGGAGAACGTAGTATGGGGAATCTCTGCCAAGAAGGCACTGGGTTCTAAATTTTCTTTAGGAATTGATTACGGTCGTTCGGCATGGACAAAAGACATTACCGCCCAGGATGCGCCGAAGCAATCAAAGGGTCCTTTGTCTTCATTGTTTTATTTAAACTGGAACCAAAGTACAGTTGTATACAATGCGATTAAATTGAACGGAACATATAAGTTCAAATTATTCTCCCTAGGAGCAGGATACGAGCGTATAGATCCGGAATACAGAACACTTGGCGCTTACTACTTCAATAACGACTTAGAGAACATAACCGTAAACGCAGCCACAGCATTATTGCAGAATAAAATTACTGTGTCGGCAAACGCGGGCTTACAACGCGACGATTTGAACAATGCAAAATCATCTAAGATGAAACGTATTGTTGGTTCGGCAAACGTAGGCCTTAATCCTACAAAACGTCTGAATGTGAATTTATCTTATTCAAACTTCTACAGTTACGTAAATATTAAACCGATTGAATTGCAGTACTTACCGAATGCACAATTTGACACATTGAATTATACACAGATTTCTCAAACGATCAATGGTTCCATTGCTTACAAACTTCTTGAAAGCGATAATGTTTCAAAGTCTATCCGCTTATCTACTTCGCAGATGAGCTCAAGCAACAAGCAGTCTACAGCTGACACAAAAAAGAACACCATGCTGAATGCAGCATTGGCCTATAACCAGGCATGGAAAAAATCAGGAATCAATTTTGGTGTAAGCCTGAATGCCAACCAATCAAAATTTTTGACATCGAATACAATGTACGTAGGATTGGGTATTAATGGCGGTATGCCGATCATCAAGAAAAAAGTACGCACTACGCTTGGTTTAAACGGCAATCAGAATTATGAAAACGGAAGCATTGTAGCTTATCTTTTTTCAGCGACAAACAGCTATTCATACCGTTTGGGTAAACACCAGGTATTTAATGCAAGTCTGCGCTACACCGGCAGAACAAAAATATCCGAATCAATTACAGGAAGATATAATACAAACTTTAATGAGTTCATGGGTTCGCTGTCGTACAGCTACAACTTCTAATTCATTGTAATATTATTAAAACAGTTTAAATGAATACGCCACTTTCATTCATCAACAATAAAATACGTATGAAAATACTATTTTTAATTCTTACAGGCTTATTATTGGTCGGTGCCCCATTGCAGCAGGCATTCGCACAGCAGCAATACCCTGTACAGATTCAGCCTACAGTATCTTTCCCTTCAACTTTTTTAAATGATTATGCGGATCCGGAGAATACCAATGTCCGTGTTTATCTGGCAGATCTTACGAAAGTAAATTATAAAATCAACATCCGTGTAAAAATTGAAGGAACAGGGAACAATGTTGTTTATGAAAGCATCAATGGTATTAACATTACCTTAGATGGTGGTCAGGTTTATTTTTTAAGTGATCAGGATCTTGCGTTATTATTCGCAACGACAAATCTTACGACGAATGCTGCTGCTCAAACCGGCTTTGCAAACAGTCTTCCGGAAGGTGTTTACAACATGTCATTCGAAGCATTTGATGCGAACCTGTTGCCGGTGAAAATACCTGTTTCAAACAGCAGGACAGACTTTACTCTTTTTAACGTAGTGCGTTATGATCCGCCAATGCTGAATGCTCCAAACAATGCAGAAGCATTTGACATGCAAACCATCAACCAGAATATATTTTTCACATGGACACCCAGACATGTTGTTTATTCACCTAAGCAGCAGGTGAAGTACCGCTTTAGCTTAATTAAAGTAATACCGGTTGATCGTAATCCGTATGATGCGATGAAAGCTGCCGTGCCAACCAGCACCGGTAATATTGTAGTATCTGATCTCGATTTCCCTACATTCATTTATTCGCCTGCGGATCTGCCGCTGGAAGAAGGCTGTGTATATGCATGGCAGGTGCAGGCCTATGAAGTGGTAAACGGTATACAAAAAGCAACCAGCAGATTCAAGAACGAAGGATATTCAGAAGTCTTCACGTTCTCCGTTAAAGAAAATTGTGAACCGGTTACCATCAATCCGGTATCTGTAAGCGGCAACCAGGTTACTTTGTCCTGGTTTGGTTCAACGATTTCAACGTACAGTGAATACGAAGTAAACTACCGTCAGGCTATGACCAGCCTGCCATGGACACCGGTGCTTACCAGCCAGACAAGCATTACACTTGACAATACCGTTCTGCAGTCTGATGTAACATATGAATTCACTGTAAAGGCACGTTGCAAAAACTGGCAGTCGCCGGTATATGGCGGTACATTTAAGATTGAGCCGGCAACCTGCGTTGCCCCAAGGCCTATTACCGTTGATACAAAGAGCGGCAGCCCTGTGCTAACCTGGATAGATAATGCCGGTATTGACAGCATTCGTTTATACTACAGGGAAAAAAGTTCCACGGCACCATTTACACGCGTACTGATTGCCGGGGGAACACAAACCTACACCCTGCCGCCGTTAAGCCAGGATGGCTACATTGTTGAACTTGATGCCGTGTGCGGTACTGAAACAGCTGCCGGTATTAAAGATACATTCAATTATAACGATAACGGACCGATAGGCCCGTGTCCTATTCCTATGCCTTTTCAGTTTTCAGCACAGCGTGTTGTTGGCGATACTGCCATGCTGGGCTGGCAGCAGGTTCCGGGCAATACAGGCTACAGCATTACATACTGGCATAAAGACTCTGCTGCTGTAACGCATACGATCAATAATTTACTTACGCCTTCCACCAAAGCGAATTTACTTTTCGACAATCAATTGTATGCTTATAAAGTAACCTTCATGTGCGGTACAAAAACCACCACTACGCCGGTTGGTATGTTCCGTATTGATGGTACCATCAATTCAGTACCGCTGGATCCTAAAACAGCTGACTGTTTCCCGCCGGTAGATCTGCAGGGTCAGGCGCGTTCAACCACATCAGCGTTTGTTGAATGGAACAAAATTGATGGAGCAGATGAGTATCAGTTATTTTATGGAGTAAAAGGAACAAAACCGTTTAAGCCATTTACAACAACCGCAACCAGCACCACCTTAAAAAACCTGGAAGACTCCAAGCAGTACCAGTTTGTTGTACGCGTGCGCTGCGGCGGTTTATATAGTATCTTCTCCGATACCGCATTGGTAGATCTGGGCCAGACAATAGACAGCAAGAACTGTGATACTGTTGCTTTTGTGGCGGCAATTAAAAAAACAACAACCAACATTCTGCTTGCCTGGAAATACAATGCAAACTATTCCGGTTACATCATTACCTACAGAGAGTCAGCGCAGCCACCGTCAAGTGTCTATACACAGGCCTTTACAAACATCGATACACTTGTACAGAATCATTTGTATGGAGATTCTGTAAAGTATACGTTTCAAAACCTGAAGGCAGGTACGGAATATCTGTTTACCATACAGGCAGTATGTGGTGCCGGCAAGGCCTTTATCAATGCACCGTTGAAAGTATCTACCATGCCGGATGCGAAGAGCAGCGGAACCTGCGGTAGTGCAAATGCCTGTGATAAAACAGATAAAACCCCGCTGACTGCATTGAATGTTGGCGACAAATTTCATTGTGCCGATTATGAAGTAACAGTAGATAAAATTGATAATCCAAGTTCTTCAACAGGAATGTATACCGGGAACGGTCATATGAATATGCCGATCGCTGGGGTAGGTGATTTTGTTACGATGAACATCAGCTTCAGCAATATCAAAATCAATACCGACCCGAACCGTTGTGTGGTTGAAGGGATCATTAACATTGACAGTATCAATGCAGGTTTGCTGCCGACAGATCTAAGGAAACAGATCGGTGGTTACATGGATCAGGTAACAGATGCTATTGACCAGGCAAACAACCTTCTAACGCAGGCGAGTGATGGCTTGAATCAGGCGCAGAATGCCGTGCAGCAGGCAACCGATTATTTCCAGGGTGGTGAAAATACCGGTAGTGTAGTTACGGGTGAATTAGGTGAAACAAAAGTAACAGGTACTGTTCCTACTTCAACAACAAGCGCCACTGTTTCGGGAAATAGTGTTACACTGCCTCCTTGTCCGGCGGTTACAGTAGCGTCTTTCCCGGTCCTGCTGAAGGATGATGCCGGTAATGTGTTCCAGGTATCTTCAACAGGCGCAGTGGTGCATGTAGGTACATACGATAATACCTATGCCGTGAGTGCTCCGGTAACAGTAGATCCTGGTACGCAACAGGTAGTGTTTGAAGAAAACACAACAGCCAAGTATGATTTTGATATGTGGAAACCTGAATACAAAGGCGTGCTGCAGATCGAGCGTGAATATGAAAAGATAAGTAGTGATTATTATGTGCCGTCAAAATGCATTACACCAGGTGAACTGGATGTGGTAAATGCCAAGCTGAGTGGTACAGGAGCAGATCCAGCCAAAGTAGTTTTCGCCAATGGAAAAGGCTTTGTATATAAGGTAACGCCAGGTAACACAGTTACAATAAATCTTGCCGGCGGTCCGGCTGCGGATGCGCAGGAGATCTATGCCTGGTATGTTGACGGTTCTACAAAAACAGCCATTGGTAAATTGCTTGTGCCGAGTTATGGCCGACAAACAAAGAACGTAGTGATCATACCGGTTGATCTGGTAAAAAATACCAGACAAACGATTAGTACAACTGTCTATGAAAACTTCCTGAATAAAACCTACGGCAGGCTTGGTATTACCTATCATGTAACGGTAGATGATGCCTTCCGTGGAAATACATCGTGGGATGCGGATGGCAACAACTCAGTACAGGTAAAAGGCTCACCGATTTTGAGCAACGACTATCAGGGCGAGGAAAAAGCCATGATCGAAGCCTATGTAGCTTTGAAAGGGGGAGCTTCAGCACTTGATCCGAACACGGCATATTTTTTAGCACCGTATGAAGTTTCGCAGATCGAATCAAATCTGCTTGGTAAAATGCCGGCCGAAGAACAGTTTGGATTTTTGTATACAGCGTCAACCACACCAGATGGTATTGCCCGCACCATTGCCCATGAATTAGGCCACGGTGCATACCACCTGGAGCACATCTTCAACTCCGCATACCTGGGTCCGGGTAAAAATGATGCCATTAAAAACGGTTCTTTGAACTTGATGAGTTATTACAATAATCCGAAAGCGAACGAGCTCTGGAAATTTCAGTGGGATATTGTAAATGCGCCAGGCCATGTATGGGGCATATTGCAGAAGGATAAAGATGTGAAGAATATGGTTCTTCACGATTATATACCTGAAACATTATGGAACACAAACAAGACGTGTTCATTTATAACTCCGGACGGATCACAAATCACATTACCTAATACCGTTTATAATACAACGTATATGTTTGGTATACCTGGTTTTTATTCCGATAATATGACTTTGGTTACTGGAACATTGATGAGTTTCTATTTACCTATTGATGATAAAAGTGGTCAGAGATATAGAGCTTATATTGATAGTGACGATAAATTTCAAGGGTATTATAAAGCAGATGTTAAAGGAGTTCTTTCTAATGAAAAGCTTGACACTAAGCTTTTAGCTGATGGGTATGAGAATAGTGTTATCATGTTATATCCTTTATCAACCGGTTGGTATATGGAAAGGCTTGAAACAGCAAGTCTTGCTTCATATAAAGACGGACCTGCAGGAAAAGATATTATTTATGAAAGAATTTCCCCAGTCATAGTAAATAAAAATACTACTAAGAAAGCTTCGTATCATTGGAATTTTACAACCAATAACACGGGTGAGGGACAAACCAGTTTACATGTTGATTATGTAGACATGCTGAAAGCTCATGAAACAGGCCCGGAATTTTTAGCTGTAGTGAAGATTCTTCAGCTTAAAATAATGTATCCAGCCCTTTTCCAAAATTTTTGTGCTGATTTCGATGATTGGAGTGATTCCGGCCCAATAGTAGGTTCAACGTTTGAAGCTTGGGATAAGCAAGTGGAAGAAACACCAACTTTGTATACTAAATGGAAAAATGATCCTGAAGCATTTTATCTGGAAATGATAGATGAATTTTATGCCTATTTATTGGATCAGAATTCTCAAAAATTCAGCAATTTTTATAAATCATTTATACAGGACGAAACAGGTTTTAATCAGGGATTATTACTATCAGCATTACCACTTTTCAGTAATGACGAAATAGAATCTCTTGATATAACCGATAGAATTAAAGCGATAGGTTTGTTGGCTGCTAATGCACCTAGTACGAATGGTCCTCTCGAAGAGCAAATTATTAGATTAATAAGATATACTCCTTCAACTGATTGTAATGACTTGCTGACGAAAATGCAGGAATACAATCCAATCATTGAAGCCAATAAAACTAAATTCCCTGAGCGGAATATTTCCAGCAGAGTTCTCGTTTATCAGCTTATAGGAGGATTTTCTACAAATGGAATACCATTTAATGATGATGGCAATTACGGAGATTTAATAAGCGCATTTATAAATGTCTGCAATCGTAGCCAGACATTTTATGATGCGGCAATGGCTAAAGATGCTGACTTGGCAAATTTTGAAAAAAATGCTGTTGTTTATCGATACAGTTCTATTTGGGTAGTAGCCCGGAATGCATTATTTCTGGATGCTGCAACGGTGTTGAATTTTGATCCGATGAATTACGACACGGATATTACTCTAATAACTCAAAAAACAACTCCACAGACGATTGATTTAAATGTTAAGCAGGAAAACTGTATAGGAGGTTTTTCAAATTGCACAGATGATGATTTAGGTACGTTTAATATATTTGAACCTGTCTGGGTTAAAAGCGATGGATCTTTATCAATTTTATCGAGTGTTATTGGCCAACAGGGAGCGTGGTTGCCAGCATTTGTTTTAAAGTATGCGGATGATAAAGGAAATGATCAGACTACTTCAGATGTTGTTAATGCCGCGATAGATGCAGCTGGCTTATTTACAGGTGTGGCTGAATTAAGAGCAGGCGTTAGGGGATTGGAAATGGCAATGGCTCTTTCAGATGTTTTAGTAAGCTCGGTTGGTTTAGTAGATAATGCTACTAATGGACAGATTTCGCAAAATTTCCCAACCTTCAAAGCATGTGCCGATGCTATGGATTTGTTATCAGGAGCAATAGGCTTAAGCCAGGCCCTTAAAAACGGGTTAAGTAAGTCCAAGTCTAATCTGGCTGATACATATCCGATAACAAAAGATTTAACGAGCAATACTCCAGCACAAATTACTCAGTACACCGATAATTACTTAAATAGTGTGGATGCGGCAGCATCGGAAACTATGAACTGGAGTTCACTTCCTCCTGATGTAAGGACAAAGCATATAACATTCACGGAATATATCGCAGTTCAGGCACAAATTGCAAATAATACAACGATGGCCAATCGTGCAAAAGCAATTTTGGTTAAAATGAAAAATTCTTTTTCTGCGTTATATACGAAGTATAAAAAAATTGATCTTACTCTTGGTACGACAGGGGATCTTGTAAATGCCTCTGGTGTTAAAGTTGCTAAGATTGATAATACGGTTTTAAAGCTTGAGTCTAATGTGGACTTATCAACGGTTACTGCAACGGATGTTAATTCTGTAACAGTAGATGTAACAAGCATTGAAGTGGGTGGTACAACGCTTGATGTAACAAATCCCAAACTTGTAAAAACGGGCACTGGCTATACATGTATTGGAGACGGCTCTTATTGTTTTGTAGCAGGAACTCCTGTTTTAACAGCAGCGGGTGAGTATGTTCCAATCGAAAAAATTACTTCCGGCAATATTGTAAGTTCATACGATCATAAGCTTAAAGCAAATGTTGCAAACCGTGTAACAAACACATTCAGCAAGACAGCTAATAGGTTGGTTAAACTTATCATTGGCGGTACACTACTTTGGGCAACTGCAGACCACCCTTTATATGCGAATGATAAATATACCCAGGCAAAAGAATTACATGTTGGAGATAGTATTCTTTCTTATGATGGCAAAAAGCAGGTAGTTGAATCAATAAACATTGTAGATACCATTGCCTCGGTTTATAATTTTGAAGTCGCAGATTATCATAATTATTTTGCTGGTAAAAATGCATTGTTAGTTCATAACCTTTGTTCGTTTTTAACGACAAAGGGTAAAATCACTTTAGCATCAGATTGGACGAATTTTCAAGCCAATTTAATTTCTTCTAAAATCCCTGCAGCAGAACGTTTGTCCATGTATAATAAACTGGCAACATTAAGTGCACCAGATTTAAATGCATGGGTTAAAAATTTTAATGATCCCAAAGTTTTGGCTGAATTAAATAGAATATATGCAGATCCAAATAAATTAAAAGATTATCCAACTTTATTTACAGACATAACTGCGGATCCAGCCAAAATGTCAATGTTTAAAGATGTTTTAAATGATCCGGTTGAAGTATATGTATATTTGAACCAGGGATTGTATAGCTCAAATATTAACACATGGCTGAACGGTAAAATGTGGACCTATGTTAATTCAGGGAAGACATTTGAAAATACTGTTGGTGGGTTGCTTGATATTTCTGAGGCTGGAATGATCAGTAAGCTTGAAGCTGCCTTTGGTTATTCTGCCGGCAGTGGCAAATTCGCAGGGTTTACTTCAGTTAGCCAGTTGCAAATTAATGTTGGAAATACGTATTTTGTCGCTGATAGGGCACTGATTAAAAATTTAGGTGGTGGAAAGTTTGATGTTTATATATTCGAAATGAAAATTACACCAACGACTGGTTTAACTGTAAATCAAACAGATTTTATAACAGCCTATAATTCCGGAACGAAATCCTTTACAACAAGAAGTACGAATAAGGGAACTACTATTCCTGCAGGTTCTACAATAAATGTATTAGGCGCAAAACGTATTAATGGCCCAATTGATAATTATACTATAACTACATATCAATAACCATGAAAAAAACGGAAGCATACAAAGGTGTAGTGAGTCGATTGAATCAAGCATTTGATGAAAGAGGCTTTGAACAAAAAGGCAATAAGTATTCAGCGTTTTTCAAAAAAACACCGTATGGATATCAACGTTTTTTTATAGAAGTATTGGATTATAATCCTTTACAAAAGATAGAATTCGGGGGTGCTGTTAGTCATAATTCTATTGAAACAATTATTGAACATGTCTGCACTAAGTTTAATTTAAATTACTTCGCAGGAACAAAAGATACAATAGTCTGGAGTTACCCTTATTCTTTAGGGAATTCCGTAAATAAATGTTCTGTTAAAGAAGAAAAGGATTTTGATAAATGTATTGATTTTATAAAAAATCACCTTGATAAATATGTGTTTCAATTTTATGATCAATTCAGTGATTTAAACAAAATTGATAAAGTAATAAACGGCGTTGATTTCTGGAAAACCGATTGGCAAATGCCATATGGTCTTGCCGGCTTATTTGAATTTAAACGTACCATTATTGCTTATCTTTGTTCTAATCCCAGGTTAGATGAGATTAAGGAACATCATATAAAAACATTAAATACGGTACCCGACTGTGAGCAGTTGCTATTGGCATATGATTACTTATTTGTATACCTGCAAGATGTTAAACCATTAATTGTTTCTGCTCATGAGTAGTGTATTGCGTGCTTTACGTGTATTTGCAGAAAACCCGTTATTACTGATAGTAATGATAGCCTTAGGTATTATTTTTTATTTTGTATTTTTTAGAAGAAGAGAATAATATCATTAAGCTGAACAAAATTATCAGGTTCATTATGAGTTTTAATATTGCAGGGATTGTTATAAATAAAAATTATTCAGCTAATATAGATGAATGTATTGGAGCTTTAAATTTAAATATATCTTTTTCAGAGGAAATAGCATTTGAGCAAGCAATGGAAAGCTGGAAAGATGAGAACATATATGATTTTTATTTTTCTGAGCAGGGAACATTGGTTCTATGTAATATAGAACAATGTAGTAATCCCGTGTCAATAACTAACCAACAAGTGCTGACTTTTGTTATTTCCGAGACAACAATGACTTTTATGCTACATCTTTCAGATAATAAAAAATTGTTGCGTTCAATTATGCAGGGTAATAATATCCGGTTTAAAGACGTAGGAAATATACTTAAAGGAGAAGAATCATTGAGTGATATATCTGAAATAATCTGGAATCAGATCGCAGTAATTTTAGGTAAAAAGTTTTGGGATATCGGGCCTGGTGAAACTTGTTACAGATACGAATAGATAAATATTTTCTTTGTCTGTCGTATCACGTCGCGGTTGGACTTTCAGCCTAACCTCATGCATTCTAACTCCCTGAATGCAATTTTAATTTTAGTAAGATCTTAATCTTCTGACTTTTCCAATCTTTTTCTCACCCAGAAGAACCTGGCTATTTTGCTTCGGCCTCAAAATCCGAGGTAAAAATTTTTCAGCACGTAATTTTCTCAGATTTGTGTTTATTAATAAAATTTCTTCTTTCAGCATAAGATTTGGAATCTTCCATCAAAAACTCCCTCAAATGGATTTTCGAGAATTTTTTCGATACAAAATAGCCATTTTACGGTTTTCTATCCCAAATTTATATTTATAACTAATTTTAAATAAAATATTTAAATATTATATAAGTACAGTTTCTAGTAAAATATATTTTAAGAGTTTGATCTGCCCTTCCAGAAACGATCGGGAGTGAGAAATGCATTTTAACCGGTGTGTTTTTTGAAAACGAGGAGATATCCTTCCAGCCCGAATCAGGGTATGGTTAGATCTAATTTTTGATCATTCCCAAAAACTCGATGATCTGTTTAAAAATCAGTTATATAGGCAACTTATTCGCGCTTTTCCGGCTAGAGTTTTTTCGGATAAAATTACTTGGCGCTGCTTTAGATCAATTTTTTTAAAACACCATTTTTAAGGATTTTGGGCTATAAAAATCATTTTTTACGGTTTCTAATTTTATATTACTGTTCATAACTTATTTTAAATAAATTGATTAAAAATTTATAAATACTGTTTCTGATAAAATAAATTCTGAACATTTTACAGGTTTTAAATCAGCTATTTTTTATCCAGCCCAATATGTTAAGTCTTGACCAGGCAATAACTTTATTTGTTTGATGAGTTAGAAAAATTGAATTGGCCAAAATAGCCTTTGGGCAATGGATAAGAATCAAGTTAACGGGGAATTCAGTTTTCAGAAAGTCAAAGAAAATTTCAAAGAAGAATCTAAAAGATGCACAGAAGTTTTTATCAAAAAGATATCCTGGATGATAAAAATACTTTTAAGTCGTGGTATTAAAGCAAAATGTGAAGTGGTATTAAAACAGCTTTGAAAAATTATTTGGAGGTTCTATTTAATATAAATATCTATTAATTAAGTGGTAACAAAGAATTCAAAAAAAATATCCAAAATGGCTTGATTTACCAAGTTACTTTTGAAAGCTTGAAACGTATTTATTAAAATAAAGTTGTGCTTTGCAATAAATAAATTTGCATTATTATAATAATTTATATAAATAAAATCAGTTCGCTAATTTTATGATTTACCTGTTTAAAACGTATAAAAAAGACTCGGAAAAGTTTGCGCATCTGGTCCCGGCTTTATGCTCCATTTTTTTAGCGTTCATTTTATTCATTTCAATCAATAACCACATAAAAGCCCAAACCTGGCCAACAGATACAATTCATGTTACTATTAATACCGGAAATCCCGTGTTCCCGTTTCCTCAATTTTTAGAATATAACTCAGGTAAGTCTCTGGCAGCCAATAATGCTGTAGGTGTAACACACGCCGACATGGAAAAAGCCATGCGCGAAGCCTACCAGATTATGATGCACCGGGCCCTTTACGTCCCGGGAAAGTCATTGGGTGGTACACAATACATTCAATTCAATAACAATACCGTTCCTCAAAACTATGGAACCTTTGTTTCTGAGGGAGACGGTTATGCGTTGCTGGCGGCAGCATATTTTGCTGATAAAAAGACCTTTGATGGTTTATGGATGTGGATACATGACAACAGGTTAAGCGCGGTTAAGAAATATATTGATTGTACCCCACTTAGACCGGCGTATACCTATGGCGCTGGTTTTGCCGGCTGGGAATGTACAGATGCGGATGGGGTTGGTTCAACCAATATCAACTCGGCTGCTGACGGCGACGTGGATATAGCGATGGCCTTGCTGATTGCCAGCAAACAATGGCCAGCCGGCATGGGTATCAACGATGCCTGCGGAAATCCGATCAGTTACAAAGCCGAAGCCCTGAAAATGATTAAGGTAATGGTCGATACGCTCTACTATACGACAAGTCCGTTTGGCGCACAGGCTGGTGTTAAAGGATATCTCTCTGGTATTGTTGGTATTGACGGATATATTAAAAGTGGGAATACCTGGGGAGAGGTTACAAACTGGCGTTATTCAGCTGCTAATACCATTTATCCATGGGCTAAAAATAAACCGGATCCGATTCAGGTAAACAGTAAATATGTAGATTATAATGCACCGGCATACTTTAATGAGTTTGCCGATTTCCTGGCTGCCAATGGAGGGACTGCCTGGGAAATCAGTCAGTACAGACGATGTGCGGCATCTGCTGATTGGATTATCGGTCAGATGTATGCCAAAGGATACATCGCAAGTGCAGGTGACCATACGATCAGTGACGATGGCTCAACGATTACCTTTGGTTCATTTGCTGCCGGCGAAGATTTCCGTTTGGCATGGCGTACAATCCTGGACTATGTATGGCATGGCAATCCTACTGTTACCTGGAATCCGGTTACGCACCAGACCACGGCTACCGGAAATACCTTCGAATACGATATGGCATTACGTCATAAGGAATTTTTGAAATTTCCCAATACTATTCCTAGTACCAGCGCCAATGCATTCTGCAGCAAACTCGGTGCATCTCCGGATCCCGGTCAGCCCAATTGGAAAGGCGTTGCACAGATTAAACAGCAATATGCACCAAACGGATCTGTGCTTGCTAATTACGGTGTGAACTGGATGGCCGGCACAGGAACTCCTGCCGCAGTAGCTTCCGGTGATCTTGACCTGACAGCTGAATTATACAGACAATGCGAATTGAGCTGGGACGACCAGAGTGGCTCTGCAAAAGTGACTCCTCCAGATGCCAGATACATAAACAGTACTCCTAAATATTTCCATGGCTGGTTCAGAACGCTGGGTATGCTTACTGCATCCGGCAACCTGCATGCACCTGAAGACATGGTGGCCGCAGCAAACATGAAAGTATACATGGATGTCGACAAAACATTCGCTTATGAAGGAGATATTGTAAACTATGAAGTGAGCTACCGTAATTATGGATCAGTAACGGCGACGGGTGTAAATGTTGTTACCATCGTTGATCCGAATTACACCATCGTATCGGCAAGTAACGGCGGGGTAATTTCAGGAAGTACAATCACCTGGGCGATCGGATCAGTGCCGGGTTTCAAAACAAACGGACTGGCAGCCACACAAGGTAAAATGACATTTGTTGTAAAAGTAAAACCGCTTACGGCTGCAACAATAGTTTGTCTTACAAGCACGATAACATCTACGAATGCTCCTACCTGGATAAGCAATGAATATCCGAATAACGCAACATATACCATGGAGCGTAACTGCGTGGATTTATTGAAGGATCGTGTTCTGGCAATTACAAAAACCACCGATAGATCGGTAATGAATCCGGGCGATATTGTAAACTTCACGCTGAATTTTGAAAACAAAACAGGTTCTAATTTATGGCTGAACGGCGGTAGAGACCGGGTAATTCTTTCATATGCAAATTATCACGCTACTGGTGGAACAAGCTTTTACCAGTTTTACAGAATCTGGCATTCAGCACAAGAGGCATATATTGATTTAGGAAACTATCGTGTATCCTACTTTATGAATGATGCGGCTGCCATCGGAAAATACAATGCTACGACAAATCCTACAGGCTGGGATACCTATGTAGATAACCAGAATGACCTGGATAAATACGGATATAATCCGTTGACACTGCCTGTAAATCAGCAGTTGAATTTTACTTACCAGCGTATTCCCTGGGGCACAGATGCAAACGGTGCATGGAACCAACGTGTGATCACGCAGTTTGCGCACGTTCTGTCAGCGCCTTCCACACACATCTTCGATAAACTGGACAGCGAATATTTAATTCATAAAGGTGTTGTTGGCCCGGGCTTTACCCGTACGCGTTTTGAATCCAAACCATCTTCAGATCTTGGGCCGCGTATTGCAGACGACTGGTCGTACGATCCATCTGCTGCAAGTGGCAACTTGGACGGGCAAGGTTATTACTTTTTCCCGGTTACACCGGCGTACACCAACTTTAACAGCGTACCAAAGTTTGCACCTGTTGCTGTGACCAACTATAGTAAAGATGCCTGCGGCGGACCGGTGCAGAATTTCGCAAAAGTATTGTTTGAAGAATTTGATGGCTATACCTGGAGACGTATTGCAGGTAACGGGCCGCTACCGGGACGGGAAACATACAATGTCGTTGTAACGGATTCTATTCCGATTGAATTGGCATGGAGCGCCTTTACTGATGACAATGCTGTTGGTATTACAGCAACCTATACACCATTAACAGGGAATCCGAAATTTTCGGGTTATGTAAAATGGACGATACCTGTCATGCTTACAGGTGAGAAGGGAGATCTTTCTTATAAGACAATTGCAAAATCACCATGCGCGGAAAAAACATTCATCAACGCAGGCTGGATCTGGTCAGATGTGGATTCCCCGGATTCTTCCGCTGTAAATCTGAAATTAACCTGTAACCCGGTACCTCCTACGCCACCGATAGAAACATCGCTGGTGAAAACAGCGAACAAAACAAATGTTGTTGTAGGCGATGTTGTTACCTATACATTAACGTTTACAAATAAAGACGGATCAACGGCATCATGGGCTGGGTCCGGCACAGCGCTTACGGACTGGCAAACCTTAGGTACAGGTGTTACTATGCCTAAATTGACTACAGCAACAATTTCGCTGGATCAGAATGGTGGTAACAATGCACCGGGTGCGAATGGATATTCTTTTGGTCCGAAGAAAGCACATGGTGTAAACGGTTGGGTCGAAGCAACCATTGCGGCAACGAACTCAAGTAAATTATCTTTCATCTACCGCTATCAGTCAGGTACACCAGGACTTTCAGACTTTCAGGGTCTGAGGCTTGAAGTTACACCAAACAACGGTGGTAATAATAATATTGCATTTACACTATACCAGAATGCTACTGCGATTGCCACACTTACCGGCCTGGCGTTCCCGGGCAGCGCCAGTGCGATAAAGATCCGTACACAACTGCTGGATGACAAATTATACATCTGGGTAAATGACTTCACTGGTGCACCATTAAAAATTATTTCAGGTATTACACAGCTGGGCGCTGGTTTTGCCGGTATTTATGGTAATGGTTCTCAGCAGGCTTTGTCTGCTTATACGGCACATTTTGATTCTGCTTTTGATCTCGTACTGACAGATCCTGTACCGAGCCAGCTCAATAATGTTACGAATATTTCGAACACAGGTGTATTAACAGCTTCTACAGTTACCTGGCCAACCGTGCCTGGTCCTATCCTGGCCAATGCAGTTATTGTGAGAACATTTGATGCAACGGTTAATACCTGCACGGATTTCATCACGAATATCGGTAAAGCATCGGTGTATGGTGTGACCAATATTCAATCTCAATATGTTGTCACCTGTGGATCAGTTACTCCATGTACACCGCCAACGACAGTAACAGCAACAGTAAGCAAAACGGATATCTGTCTGGGTGCAGCGCTAAGCATCTCAGGCACGGCATCACCTGCAAATACAAACTACTACTACACCTGGTTCAAGGATGGTGTTGCCATTACGACACCAAGT
>NZ_JBQCDF010000137.1:0-41184 GCF_051961495.1 Cytophaga sp.
AAAGAAGAGTTTATTAAAGGAATTAAAGAATATAAACCTGACGTGATTCTTTCAGATCACTCCTTGCCGCAGTTTAATTCCCTTGAAGCTCATAAAATCTGTTTGAGTGAACAATTGTATGTGCCTTTCATACTTGTTACCGGTGCTGTGTCAGAAGAATTCGCTGTGGCCTGTTTAAAAAACGGCATCGATGATTATATTCTGAAATCAAATTTATCACGACTTCCCACTGCCATTTTAAGTGCCTTGAAACAACGGGAACTTGAAAAGATGAAAATAGAGGCATTACGGGAACTAAAAGAACAAAACGAACAGATTTTAAAGATCAATAAAGAACTGGACTCATTCATCTACAGTATTTCCCACAGCCTTCGGGGCCCTCTATCCACGGTCAGCGGCTTGCTTAACCTTGCTGAAATAGAAGGCGGCGCCAATAATAAAAATGTAAAGGAGCTGCATCAAATGATGGAGACCTGTATCAAGCGACTGGATACAACATTGGGACAAATGGTGGATCAGTCAAAAAATGCCCGTTTGGATATAGATACTGAAGCAATTGATATTAACGCAATAATAGATAAATCAATTAAGAATGTCTCTTATCTGCCCGGCTCTGAAAACACAGAAGTAACAGTTATCAATACGTCTAAAGTTTCTTTTTATTCAGATGCATACAGACTGGAAGTCATATTCAACAGTCTTTTATCAAATGCAATCAAATACAGAGACTTTACAAAAGAAAAAGCGATTGTCCTTATACAGTATGTTTGTACACCAGAAACGGTTGCAATAAGCTTTAAAGATAATGGTCTGGGAATCCCTGAAAAATTTCTGCCGAAGGTTTTTAATATGTTCTACCGCGCTTCAGAAAGAAGTGACGGTGCAGGATTAGGATTGTATATAGTAAAGGAGTTTGTAGAAAAACTAAAAGGTACAGTGAATATCAGTTCTGTCGAAAACGAAAGCACTACTGTTACCATTATATTACCAAATATCAGCAAGGATTATTCCTCTTCTGATAATTGAGTTCACATTAAGGTTTTTTTTCTGAAGGAGTCATTGACTCCAGAACTGTTTTCTCCAGCGTATGCAATGTATTATCTGCTAAGGCATCGATAATAATCTTCATATTTTTTTTAAGCAGAAAGTAATGATTCGGTTTTGTAAAAAAAGCCAGCGCACCCAATTCAAATGCTTTATCAATTTCATGCTGATACGAGGAAGTTGAATACATAATCACAGGTATGTGCTTGTATTGTTCGTTGGCCTTCAATTTTGTCAGGCATTGCCAACCATTCATTCCGGGCATGTTGATGTCCAGAAAAATAATATTGGGAGCATAACCATTCGCCAGCATATCAAATGCCTCAGGACCGTCCATAGCATATGTATACTGCACTTCGCTATTCACTTCCTTTAACACTTCAAATATCAAATCTGAATCGTCATTGTCATCATCTACCAGCAAAAACTCTACCGCCATCGATCTTAGAATTAAATTTTCCTTAAAGGTAATAAAATTGTGAATACGGCACCTTTATTATTTTCACCGGATGCAAAAATTTTTCCATTGTGCCGTTCCACAATCTTTTTGCATAAAGCCAATCCCAGGCCGGTTCCTTCGTATTTGTCTTTGGAGTTTAAACGTATAAATGCTTCAAACATTTTATCAATATACTGATTGGAAAACCCTATTCCATTGTCTTCAATGCTTATTCTGGCATAAGAGACTGAATCTATCTGCTCTGTTACACATGCGATTGAAATGGTATTTTCTGTATTATTTTTAGAAAATTTCAGTGCGTTGTTAATAAGATTATAAAAAAGCTGATACATCAACACAGGAACTCCTGTAATAACGGGCAGTTCTTCTTTTTTAATAACAGCATGTTTTTCTTCAATCAGAATTTCAAGATCTTTTTCAATACTGGAGATAATATTATTCAGGTCAACCTGTTCCATTGCCTGATTCAGATTGGTCAGGGTAGAATACATCAATACCCCTTCGATCATGGAAAGCATGCGATCGGTAGCATGTTGAATTTTATCGAGATATTGAAAAACTGTTTCCGGCAGATCATGCTTGAATTCATCCCGGATCCTTCCGCTGAAGATTTTTACTTTCCGTACAGGTTCTTTCAGATCATGACTGGCCACGTGTGCAAACTGCAGCAGATCGGCATTGGTGCGTTTAAGTTCAGCGGTTCTTTCCAATACTTGCTTACTCAACTCTTCAGCAAATTGTTTATGCTCGGTAATATCAAGTGTCATCCCGATAAGCTTTACCGGTTTCCCGTCTTCATCATATACGGCTTTGCCAAAAGATTTTATCCAGCGGATTTCTTCATCCGGATGTTGTACCCGATATTCCGCGTTATATACAGTATTTGCCTTGATTGCCTTGTCAATGGCCCGTTTCCGGATAGACCTGTCTTTTACAAGTATTTTTGATTCGAATTCTTTGTAGGTTGGGTCATGATCTTCTGAAAATCCAAAAATCTTTTTATACAGATTGTTGCAGCTCATCTCATAGGTAGCCAGCGTTAATTCATAATAACCAATCTCCCCTGCTTCCAATGCCAGCTGCAGCCTGTCTGAGGTACAACGGGCCTCATCCTGTATCAGATCATTTTTTTTCCGTATAACCACTTCTTCTGTCACATCCTGTAATATTCCATTAAAACGGTAAGCCACCTGATCTTCATTAAACCACGCCCTGCCTTTGGCAATGACAATGCGTTCCTTTTTTGTAACCGGATGGATGATGGTATACTCAATATGATATATGCCGCCGGAAGAGTATTCCAGGGCCTTTTGTATGTTAGCAGAAACTCTTTTGCGATCAGCGGCTGCGATAACTTCTATGGCTACAGATAAATCTATGCCCGACTGTGCCTGCAGACCGAACCAATCTTTCAGCCTGTCATTGCCATCAAATTTATTTGTTGCCGGATTATAATCCCAGGTTGCCAATTCTGCAGAATCAATAGCAAAACGTAATTTATTTTCACTCTCCTCGATTTTATTAAGGTTAACAATTGCGTCTGTAGTTTCTGTACATACTACCAGAACACCGCCAACCTTACCTTTTTCAATCTTTATCGGGCTGTAACTGAATGTCCAGTAAACGTCCTCTAACTTTCCATTCCGGTAAATAGGAATTAATTGATTTTCATTCCAGGTAGATTCACCGGAGAAAGCCTGATTAATCATTGGTTTTATCACCGGCCAAATCTCCTGCCAGCAATCTGCTCCTTTTTGTCCCAAGGCCTGAGGATGTTTTGCATTATTTCCCAGGCTTGGCCGATAAGCATCATTATAAAACTGAATAAGATCCTCTCCCCACCAAATAAACATGGGAAATTTTGAATTCAATATAATGCTTAGAGAAGTTAGCAGGCTCTGCGGCCAGGTCGCGATATCACCCAATGAGGTGGCGTCCCAGTTATAGGTACGTATCCGTTCTCCCATTTCCCCTCCGCCTGACAAAAAGGTTTCAATATTGGTATTGCTGGTTGGTTTTAAAATCAAACTCATAAAATATCTTCTGTATATTGAATATACACATTTTATTGCAATCCTTTTTATGAATAATCCGTATTATCCAGAAATACGCTTTTTTATAATACCAGCTTTACCAATTAAACTTAAGTTAAAAACTATTACAGTAGTACATAATTTGTTTACCTGCTTTAGAATTTTATTTAAATTAAAAATTGGAATAAACCAGTATCGCTTATCTTTTTTAGTATTGAGTTTAAACTTTTTATTTAATAGCTATGGAAACTAAAATTTTAATCATTGATGATAGTGCAGATGATTATACTTTCTTTGAAAGATCTTTGCATAATTCAGGCATACAGGCACAGATCATATCTGCACAGGACGGATTAGCCGGATTTGAGGAAGCAGCTAAAGGTGGTGTTGATTGCATTTTTTTAGATTACCATCTTCCTAAAATGAACGGGTTGGAAGTGCTGCGAAAAATACGCTCAGAGGGAATTGATACACCTGTGATTATGCTCACCGGCCAAAAAGATGAACATACCATTGTACAACTGCTGAAAGACGGTGCCAATGATTATATATCCAAGTCTGATCTGAGCCCTGAAGTCTTACGATTCAGTTTCGAAACATCCAGGCAAATGTACCAGATGCGCAAAGAAAAAGAAGCAGCTGTCAGTGCCTTAAAAGAAAGTCAGCTGCGGCTTTCAGAAGCGCAGGAAATAGCAGCCCTTGGAAATTGGGAGTATGATGCTGAAACAAAGGAATTATATATTTCTGAACAGGCACAAACAATACTGGATTATAAATTTGAAAGAAGCCGCTTCCCGATGCATGCGTTTATCCGCCATCAGGTGCATCCTGAACATATCGGCACACTCATCCATTTCATCAGAAATCTCAAAAAAGACGATTACTATGAAATTACACTCCGCATAAAAACATTTGAAAACGTTTACAAATACGTTCACCTCAAAAAACGCCGTGAAGGTACCTTTCATTCAACCAATACAAAAATTACCGGCACCATACAGGACATAACCATTTTGAAAAAAGCATTGGATGAAACTAAAAAAGCTAAGATCAGCAGAAAGGCTACTACCCTTGTATTGACAATAGGTATCTGTATCTTCTTAGTTTCAGAGGCAATCATTGATCCTTTTGTTGACGCGCTTCAAATAGGTTTTATCATTGCTATTTCCTTTAAGGGCGGCATAGCGTTATTCTTAAAACCGCTTGAAAGCATGCTTGAAAGAATCATGCTTAAAAAAGTAGCCACTGCATAAAAACATCAGTCTGGATTCTCATTTTCTACCCTTTAATATCCAGACTTTTTCATTTGTGACACTTACGCAATGATTAATATCATATATTGTTTATAATTCTGCATAGTGCCTTTATTTAGTAAAAAAAAACCTACACAGATATTACATTTTTATTTATTCACAATTTTATATAAATACAAAACATTATATTAATATTTTGTATTATAACTATATACCACATAATTATAACCTGAAAATTCTCTTTTTTGAATTTATTCAATAAACGTGAGTTAAAATCTGATATACCTGAATAAAAGAAAATTTACCATTTCCATAAAAAATTTCCTGAATAGCTAGACTTGTAATGTGTTTAACAAACATCCTAAACACAACAACAGCTATGGAACTCTTTTTTAAAAAACACGCCTTTTCAGGTAAACTAATTTTATTCTTATGCGCAGATCTGTTTATCTATTTGACCGTAATAAAATTTCTGATCGAATAAAAAATGGCTCAGATACAATTGTTATACATTATACTTTGCAGCCCATTCAACCATGGAACGCATGACCGGTGATAAGGCTATACCCGCTTCTGTTAAGCTATATTCAACGTGGGGCGGAATAACCGGTTTAGCTATCCGTTGAATCAATTTATCTGCTTCTAATTCTTTTAAATGCTGAATAAGCATTTTCTCGGTGATCGTTGGTATGGCTCTTTTTAATTCGCCATACCGCTTGGCACCATCCAGAAGATTAAAAATAATAATAGGTTTCCAGCGTCCGCCAATCTTAGTAAGTGTAAATGAAACAGGACATTCAGCAATTGCTTCCTGCTTGTTTAATTGATTAGTCGAGGATTTTTTAATTGGTGCCATAAGATACCTACTTTGGGGTTAGTACTTGTAATAAAGTAAGTACAAATATACATTTGTTCAGTTAAAATTTTAAACTCAACCGATAAAATTATGAAGTACGTTATCACAGGTTCTTTGGGAAACATCAGTAAACCATTAACTCAAAAATTAGTTGCTGCCGGACACGATGTTACCGTAATCAGCAGTCAGGAAAGTAAAAAAGCGGCTATTGAAGCGTTGGGTGCAAAAGCAGCGATCGGCACTATCCAGGACCAGGCTTTTTTAACAAAGACATTTACCGGCGCTGATGCCGTGTATGCCATGATACCACCTACGTTTGCAGCGACAGACTGGAAAAAATACATTGGTGATACAGGAAAAATTTATGCGGAAGCCATTAAAGCTTCTGGAGTGAAAAATGTTGTGCACCTAAGCAGTATCGGTGCTCACCTGGCAGAAGGCTGCGGACCTGTAAGCGGTATTTACCGTGTGGAACAGGTATACAATACCTTAGCTGATGTAAACATCAAACATTTACGTCCCGGAAATTTTTATACAAATTTCTATAGCAACATCGGCATGATCAAACACAATGGTATTATAGGCGGTAACTACGGCAACAATACAAGTATTGTACTGGTACATCCGGCTGATATTGCAGAAGCTGCAGCAGAAGAATTACTTGCACTAACATTTAAAGGCCATAGTGTCCGTTATGTGGTAAGTGATGAACGCCCAACAACAGATATTGCCAAAGTATTAGGGACAGCAATCGGTAAACCGGAACTTCCATGGATCGACTTTAAAGACGAAGACAGCTTCGGCGGTATGGTTGGTGCAGGTTTACCTGAAGAAGTTGCGAAAAACTATGTAGAGATGGGCAAAGCCGTGCGTGAGGGTAAAATGTTTGAAGATTACTATGCACATAAATCGGGTGTGAAAATTTCAAAAACAAAACTGGAAGACTTCGCTAAAGAATTCGCGGCGGTTTATAACCAGTAACATCCATTAAATCTCAAATAACAAAACACAAATTCCAAACAGAGAGAATACTCCTTCCGTTTGGAATTTGTGTTTTGTTCGCCGCGGCGAATGGAATTTGAAATTCAAAGGCGCTTTGTCATTCCATCAATTAAACAATATATTTGTTCAGAACGAACAGTACTATCTGAACACCTCTTCATGTTTTCTTCCCTTTCCAACCGACTTAAAAATTCTGCAGCACCAACAGCACTTTACATTCTTAAATGGTTTCTGTTTGCTGGCATTACAGGCTTGCTGGCAGGTTCAGCATCGGCGCTGTTTTTAGTAACACTTGATTGGGTTGGCGATTTCAGGGATTCACACACGTGGCTGATTCTTTTACTGCCTGCCGGTGGTTTGCTTGTAGGTTGCCTTTATTATTTTTTCGGGAAAGGTATAGAAACCGGCAATACTTTATTGATTGAAAAAATACATACACCAGCTTCCGCACATATACCAGCAAAGATGGCTCCCATGATCTTAATCGGAACGCTGTTAACACATCTCTTTGGCGGCTCTGCAGGTCGCGAAGGCACGGCAGTCCAAATGAGCGGCGCATTAGCCGACCAGCTTACACGTTTCGTGAAAATTACAGCTAAGGACCGGACAACTCTTTTAATTGCAGCCATAGCAGCGGGCTTTGCTTCTATATTCGGAACACCACTGGCAGGTACCTTATTCGGACTGGAAGTTTACCTGATTGGAAAAATAAGATATCATGCTTTATTACCAGCTTTGTTTGCTGCGGTGTTGGCCGATTACACCACACAATCAATCTGGCAGGTGCATCATACGACTTACAGCATTCCGTTTGTACCGCCAATTACTGTTAATTCTATCCTGTTCGCAATTCTTGCCGGCATATGTTTTGGATTAACGGCTTTGCTCTTTATAAAAATGTCGCATACACTATCTGATGTTGTAAAAAAACACATTACACATGTCTGGCTGCGACCTGCGATTGGCGCAATCCTTTTACTTGCCGGGTTTTATTTCATTTATATGCTGTTTGACAGTACAAAGTTTATCGGACTTGGTGTTCCCTACATTGTTGAAGCATTTACCCAAACATGCGCACCATATGATTTTATATTGAAGATTTTATTCACTGTGGTTACTCTAAGCTTCGGATTTAAAGGCGGTGAAGTAACTCCGCTCTTTTTCATTGGAGCCACGCTGGGAAGCGCTTTATCACTGGTGCTTCCTATTCCTACGGCTTTACTTGCAGGCATGGGATTTGCAGCTGTGTTTGCCGGAGCCACCAACACACCTCTTGCCTGCATTTTTATGGCCATGGAACTATTTGGCAGCAACAGTGCGGTGTATGTTGGCATTGCCTGTATTGTAAGTTACCTGTGTTCCGGACGTGCCGGTATTTATGGAACAACAGTATATGACGCAGAAGAAACCGAATATCTATAAAAAATTATCGCCGGTCAGGGTAAGAATTCTCCGTTATTTTTCTGCTCTCTTCCGTCTTCCCGCATCAATTGTTCTACTCTCCTGCCTCGTGTACCACGCAGGCGCTTGAACAAACCTTCGCGGTCAATGATGGATACAAAATCAGCAGTCAGTGCCGAATCCTGATCAATGGCGGGTTTCGCCATTTCAATCGTTTTTAATGTATCGTATACTATCGGAATAAAATCTACCGGAATTTTAAACCGGTGATTGTTGATGCTGTACATAAAACTCGATTGAGAACTTTCAGTACCAACAGCTACCCGTTCGAATCTATGCTCCTGTGCAATTTTATAGGAGAAATATAAATTCTCTGTGCTGTGCTCAGCCTGGATATCCGTAAAAATATGTTCCGCCGGAATACCGATCTGAACGGCATACATGGCCATGATCTCTGCTTCCTTATAGGGTGTATAAACAGAATTTCCCGAGAAGATCACATTCTTTACAATACCTTTATTGTATAAATACCAGGCCCAGTAAACTCTGTTCTGCACAACCGTGGTCATGCTATCTTTTATATGCGGAAAACCAGGAACAATCAATGCATCGTAAGGAGCATTCTTTAATGCTTTTTGAAAATACTCGGAAGGCTCCGTGTAAAACCGACGGTTTACATAAGCACATGCATGAAGATAGCAGATGCTCCCGAATAGTATTAAGCGAATCTTCCAGTCTTTCATTTTGTTTCAGTTCATATCAAAATACAATACCTTTTACAAAAAACCAATTACCATCTTCTTTTAAGAAATCAGACAATTCATGGTGTACATAATTATTGTTTTGAGAATCTTTGAAATAGGCCTTAAACTCTACTTTACCTGTAAGATCATTTGCAGTTCCTTTTTTTGTATTCAATACCTCCAGCTTCTGCCATTGGCTGGATTCGGCCCATGCACGGATCGATGCAGCATCGTACTGGTTCCGGGTGGACGGATGTGTTGTGCAGATAATATAATCTATAGCTGCAAGCACATAAGCAGAATAGCGTGACCGCATCAATTGTTCTGCAGTAACAGCCTGGTGCGTACCTTCAATAAAAGGTTTGCAACACACATCAAACGCCTTACCAGAACAGCAATAACAATCTTTCAAATTCATATATTAAAATTACAATTAATTTTATCAGAAGAATACTTATTTATCATTTGAAAATACTAAACTTGTGTGATTCCAAATCCTACATTGCTAATAATCTTATGCAAGCTTCCTATACGCTTACTCCTGTATTGAATTTCTTGAAAAAACTGTCTAAAAATAATAATAAAGAATGGTTTACAAAGAATAAAGACGTGTACCAGCACGCCTATGCTGAACTGATTATATTTGCAGATGCACTATTGGCAGAAATGAACAAACACGATACCATTGAAACGCCATCAGGTAAAAAAAGCCTGTATCGCATATACAATGATGTACGTTTTTCGAAAGATAAAAGTCTGTATAAAAACAATCTGGGCGGAGGTTTGCGACGGGCCACAAAACTATTGCGGGGCGGCTATTATTATCATATTGAACCAGGCAATTCATTTGTTGCCGGAGGCTTCTTTTCGCCTAATGCTGAAGATCTGCTGCACATACGGCAACACCTGTCGGCTGATCCGAAAACGTTAACACGCATCTTAAATCAGCCTACGTTCAGGAAAACTTTTGGGAGCCTGATTGGGGAAAAGGTAAAAACCGCGCCCAGGGGATTTGATGTTTCAGATCCTGCCATTGAGTTGATCCGACATAAACAGTTTATCATAAAACATACCTTTACAGATCAGGAAGTATCTTCACCTGATTTTCATAAGCTTGTTTCGGATACGTTTAAGAAAATGCGCCCGTACCTGGATTACATGAGTGAAATTTTAACAACCGATCTGAACGGAGAATCAGTAATTAGTAGTCAGTAAACAGTAGATGCTTTTAAACTGGTTACTGTTTACTAACCACTGGCTACCCAAAATTGATATTAATTTACGATATTAGACTTAATCCTGTATTCAACTATATTCCGATAGCATATGCCCGAAGTAACATTAAATACCCCTGCACTTCTGTTCCCTACCATTTCATTGTTGCTATTGGCTTATACCAACAGGTATATAGCTATCAGCAACCGGATCCGCGCCCTGCATTCTCAATATAAAACAGAGCAATCAAACATCATTATTTTACAGATCAGCATTCTGAAGCAACGTATATTCTTAATACGAAACATGCAGCTTTTAGGAATCGCTACGATGTTCATTGCCGCCTTCTCCATGTTTTTAATTTACTATAACCTGGAAGAATGGGTACATGCCGTGTTTGGATTAAGTCTGATCTGCATGCTGATGTCGCTTGCCTTATGCGCAGTTGAAGTATATCTGTCAAACAAAGCCCTGCTGATACAGATCAAAGATGTGGAGCACCTTGTGAGTTAATTATGAATTATAAGTTATAAATTATGAATTGAAAATGCATGTAGAAAATGTAAATTCATAATTCATAATTCATAATTCATAATTCCTTAGAAATTATAACTCTTTCGCTATCTCGGCCACAGGCTTCCTTACCCTAGCCGATAGTTCTCTGCTCTTAAACGGTTCTTCCAGCTTTTCCGCATCATCTAAATAACCGAACGAGATCACACACAACAATTTCTGATCTTCGGTCAATTTCAGTTCTGCACTTAGCTTTGCTTTATCAACGCCACCCATCGGATGCGTGTAGATATCCATGGACGCCGCTTGTAAAAGAAGATATCCGGTCGCAATACCAGAATCGTGCTCGGCATTGGCGTTCGGATTTCCGTTTGCTGAAAATGCTTTGCGTGCAATCGTCACAATAAAACCTGCAGCGTGTTTATTCCAGGGTTGATTCCCTGGCATCAAACAATTCCAGATGGTGTCAAACCCCGGAGTTCCTTTCAGTGCATAAACAAACTCCCATGGTTGTTCGTTGTTTGCACTGGCAGCCCAGCTCGCCGCTTCCAGCATCGTAAGCACTTGCTCTTTTGTAACTCCTCTGGAGGAAAATGAACGTGCGCTCCATCGTTGTTTGATCAGATCAAGAACAGGAAATTGCGTTATAGCGTGTTTAATCATTTCTACTTGTATAATCTTTAGTTATTTTTTTAATTTAAAATCTCTATATCTTCAAAATTCCAAAATACAAAAAACAAAAAACAAACTACCATAGATTAATTCATGGGGAATCTTTTTGTTATTTGGAATTTGCTATTTGGAATTTGTTTTACACCGTCATTGGTACTTCCATCAATAGAAACTCCGCAGCTGTATCCGCCTTGATCGTTACCTGTTCAATGTTCCAGATCCCATATCCATCCCGGGCATTCAGCACCTGATCATTCACTTTTATATCACCACTCAGGTTGAAGACATACAAGCCATTTGTATTGTCTTTCATCTTATATACCTGCGAATGATTCACATCAAATTGCGACAGGTGAAACCAGGCGTTCTGATGAATCCATACTCCTGCATCATTCGGGTTGGGTGAAAGAATCTGCTGAAAAGTATTATGACGATCAGCAGCCTTCAATGTGATCTGATCATAACGCGGAGTAACGCTCTTCTTATTCGGGAAAACCCAGATCTGTAAAAACTTTACCTGCTTCTCGCTATTCTTATTGAACTCGCTGTGCTGAATACCTGTACCGGCCGACATGACCTGCACGTCGCCGTTTTTAATCACAGCCACGTTGCCCATACTGTCTTTGTGTTCCAAATCACCTTCCAGGGGAATACTGATGATCTCCATATTATCATGCGGGTGCGTACCGAAGCCCTTACCGCCGGCAACAATATCATCATTCAACACACGCAATACCCCAAAGTGCATGCGCTCCGGATTGTAATAGTTTGCAAAACTGAAGGTATGCCTGCTGTGCAGCCAGCCATGATTGGCATCCCCGCGTGTAGCAGATTTATGTAGTACAGCATTTTCCATAAGCGCTGATTGTGTATTGGGAATATGATTGAAACCTAAAATATCCAGTTCCTTAAGTTCGTCGATATCATTTTTAATAACATCACCCATGGCAGATGCAGCCACAAACATCCCTGTTCCGACCAATCCTTTTTTTATAAATTCATTTCTATCCATAAAAATATGTTTTTTATGTTTGTAAGAGATCTATTTCAATTTACATGTTTAAACACACAAATTGAAGAATTTGTTCAATAATAAATCTTAAATAACCAGGCCGAATAAAAAAGTTATCGAATACTTCAAAAGGACTTATTTCAGCTCCGGTAAAGCAATTCCTTTGATTTTGCGGTACAGATCCACGGCATAGAGATCGGTCATTCCTGAAATGAAATCAACCACTGATTGTAATTTCAGATACGTATCATCCCCACCGTATACAAACTGGGGTGGCAGCAGCTGCAGGAGCTTTTCGGCATTGGGTTTATCGGGATATAAAATAACAGGGATAAATTCTTCCATCAACCCGCCTAAAATTTTATAACCCGCCAATTCAATTTCAACGACTGAACGATAATTATAAATTTCTTTAATGGAAATCTCTTTTAATTTATTGAAAGGAATGGCGATCTGTTCGTCCAGATCATCGGTTAAACTTTTGTTATAAGTACCGGAAAGAATTTCATCCCGGTTTTTCCAAAATACATTCGCGCAATTCTCCAGCAACTGATTAATTACCGTAGCACGCAGATACGCGATTTTCTGGTTATCATCTACAATCTTATCGAGCGTCTGTTTTGCTTTAGCTCTGGTGTATGCACCAGTTTCAGGAAAAAATTCCAGTAAGCCTTCAATTGTTTTTTCTATGGAAATTATTTTCAAGCGGTAGGCATCTTCCCAATCAATGATCTGGTAACAGATATCATCTGCTGCTTCCACCAGATACACAAACGGATGGCGGGCATATGCCTGTTGTTCTGCAGCAATTGAAATCAGCTTAAATTCCTCAACAATTTTTTTGAAAGTATTTCTTTCTGAATCAAAAAAACCATACTTCTTCCGGTGCAGATTTTTCTTCTGCAATCCGGCGCTTGATTCACACGGATATTTGATCATGGAGGCTATGGTGGTGTATGTTAAACGCATCCCACCTTCCGATGATTCATTAAATGAATGGGTTAGTAAACGCAAGCCATTTGCATTACCTTCAAAATTGAGCAGGTCGCAATATTGATTTTCAGTTACCTGAGACTTTAATAATTCAGTATCTTTTTCTGAAAGATTTTTGAAATAAGCGGATATTGCTTTTTCACCGGAATGTCCAAACGGAGGATTGCCAATATCATGTGCCAGACAAGCTGCTGCAATCACGGAGCCGATCTCATAGTTATAAAAGCGCTGAAAGTTTTCATCATCCTTATGAAACTCTTTTGCGATGCGTTGTCCGATGATGCTACCAAGACTTCTGCCTACACAGGCTACCTCCAGGCTATGTGTAAGTCTGTTGTGTACAAATATACTGCCGGGTAAAGGGAATACCTGCGTCTTATTCTGCAAACGTCTGAACGGAGATGAGAAGATCAAGCGGTCGTAATCGCGCTGATAGGGATTACGCACGGCATCAGGATCAAGCTCTACTTTATTTTCAGCGCCCAGGCGCTTCGGGCTGTATAAATCTTTCCAGTTAAGCATAAGCGAAGTTAGATATTTCAAAACAGAACAATTAAAACGTTTTATCAAACGTAAGTCCGTAGGTTAATAAAAAGTTTTCACGCTGGGTAACATTGATCTTGTTGTAATTCATCACAACACTAATGCTTAACCATTTCCTGACTTTTATATTCAAGGTGTTATAGCATTTTATGATGTAATCGTCGCGGGTCTCCACGGATTGCTGCCAGTAATTGCTGCCATGCAGCACAAGTACCGTACTGTAATTGAAGGTGTATTTTAACCGCACCGAATTACGGAAGGTTTCAATATCTCTTACAGTCATATCAGCAGATTGATCCAGGTCACTGTTCTCATAGATGATCCCATCACTCAGATCCAGAAGTAATACTTTGGTATCTACCAGCTTGTATCCAAGGCCTGCACCGGCCTGTACCCTGTCGATAATTTTTAAAGAATAACTTTTATCGTAGGCAGCAAAGCCCCATACGTAACCGTGCTTATTTTTATGAAAAAAATTATAATCAAATATGGATGAAAAATCATTATTGGTAATACCGCCATTTTGTTTCCCATAGATCCAGCTGCCGTTCCAGTTAATGGAAGTACGTTCTTTCGACATGTTGTACTGCAATCCGTTGTTGGCAAGGTAGGATTTTGTGGTATTGGTTTGATTGAAAACCCCGGCCAGCTGTGCCTTGATGTGATAGGTCATGGTATCTGCATACTGCGCAGATACGGTATGTGCCAGTAAAAAGAAAAGAAAAAGAATCCCCCTCTTTTTGATCCCTGTATAATGGGATAAAACCAGAAAATGATTCTTTTTCTTCACTGACAAAATATATGCTTTAATGCTTTAATTCTTTCCTTTCTTTTTCTTGCCAGCTTCCGTAGTACCTTTCGCAGGACTTTTGACAAGTGTATCGAAGATCGGTCCATTCTTTAGAACCATATCTGCCTTTACCAACTGACCTGAAGGTGTAAGATCATAATCTGCCCAACCACCATACATACTTGCGCCCGGTACCAATGCTGAAGCTGTTTCTGCTTTATCTGCGATGGACCAGTTGCAATAGCTGATCTTATGTGCATCCAGGAATGCATACCATAATGCTGTTTCTTCCGGACTGAAGTTGCTGTTACCCGAAGCATCGCAGGTACCATATTCGGTTACAAACAAAGCAATACCCATATCAAGTGCTTTCTGTGCTTCATTACGCAGTTCCTGTTTGTGTGTACCCGGATAAAAATGTAAGGTATACATTACTTTTTTATCCTTGATCGGATTCAAAGCAGCCTCGCTCACTAACTGCGACCATTGTCTTGTACCTACTACAACAATATTTGTAGAGTCATATGCACGTATCTTTGCCAATACACCTTCAGCATAAGGTTTGATATCTTTCAGCCATGACGTTGCCTGTAATGGTTCATTGTATACTTCGTAAATAATGTTTGGCACATTTCCGTATTTCTTCGCAATCTCTGAAAAGAAACGTTGCGCAGCTGCCGGATTTTTCTGTGCTTCGTGGCTGTGATAATCAACAATTACATAGATTCCTTTTGAAATGGCTGCATTGATTACTTCAAGCACTTTCATTTTTTCGGTATCAGGATTCTCCAGATAGCCGTCCATTTCAACGCCCATGGCTGCACGGATAACAGTACACTTCCAATCGTCGCGCAACCATTTTACCACATCTGAATTGTAGTACTGACCCATCCATTGACTCCAGAATAAAGACATTCCTCTTAACTGTACGGTGTCGCCATACTCGCTTACCATATAATTCCCTTTTACAGATAAGTGTCCGTATTTCTCCACGATGGTCTTTTGTGCAAATAATTGCGAACAGCTCAGCAACCATAATACGATTGCCAGTGTCAATACATTTTTCTTATTCATGAATATCAATTTACTTTTTAGTTTGATTTTTTTGAATCGAATGAAATCTATTCCTCTTCTTCCTCATAAAATTCCTGCAGCGCGCCAAAATAATTATTATCCCAGCCCTCCACCATATCTTCATAGGCTTCATCAGGAATATTGGTGTGTCTCAATTCTGCAGACGTGCCCTTTTTATCTGCATGAAGGATGATCGTAACAATGGATGCTTCTTCCTGATCACCAAAATACCATTCCTGCACAATTTTTTTTCCTTCAACAAATTCTAAATTCTTCCCTTCAATACTCCCGCCCCATAAAGAAAATTCCGAACCCGGCTCAGTAGACATGGCTGCATCTTCGCCTGTCCAGAGTAAAAGCGTCGTGGGTGTTGTCAGACCTAAATACACTTCTTCAGGAGGTGCAGTAATAATATAGTACTTTTTATAATTTTTCATGTAAAAGGATTATTCTTTAAAGATAAGGCTATGTTTCAAAGACTGCAACTTCATAAACCAGAAAGCCCGGTAAAATAAAAGCCCCCTGAAACGTTCGGTTTCAGGGGGCTTGTTTTAAATGAACTTATACTTATTCAATTAACCAGCTTAGATAACACAGTTTGATAATCACAGTTTGAGGTCTATAAATTAAATGGAGGATAAGAACCTGTTTCCAATGTTCTATTCTAAGAAGATTCTATCCATCTACCAGATTATTAAGTAAGGGTTAATGAAAAAGATAAAGATATTTCATAATTGTATTAATCAATTTAGAAAATTGATTAATACAATTATTTTAAAAAATAATACAATTTATATAATCCTGTTTTTCGAACAGAACAATGTATCTTTTTTGCTATTAAGCTGATTTTAAAGCAAAAGAAGATTCGTTCAGCGTTTTCTGGTAAACACAGTTAACCAAATCAGACAATCTATCGTTGATAGTGATGTCTTCTTCTGAAAGGTTTATGTTGAAATTCATTTCAACGAAGTATAAAAACCTGTTAAACTCTTCAGAGGTTAATTTTAAATCCTTATCGAAAAAGGCTACCGTGTGGATTTCTGTAAATCTCAATAACAATTCTCTTGATAGAATAGTCACTAAAATCTGTTTAATACTAGCTCTATACATACAAATCGGATTTTGATACGTATATAGGACAAGTGAACGGCAGAATACCCCTACGCTCTACTGAAAAAAAATTAAATAAATTTTCTGATCTCTTTTTTATGAAGAAATATCTTGCTCACATTCAGCGCAAAAACCTAAATACCAATGAATTAAATGAAGAAAAAAAGAAGGATTTCAGGAATATCGTTTTCCTTCAGATCGTCATTATTGTTTCTGCCATGCTGCTGAAGGAAACTCTGGCGCTCTGCGGGGTAAGTTTAGCAGCATCCAATATGATTCGCGATTTCCTTTTTTTAATAACCGGGGGACTTTATGTATTTGTTTTATGGGATTTGCTGCGGGACCTTACCAAAAGCAATACATTAATCATATCTATGTTTGTACTGATCATCCTGGGTTTAGGTGTAGCTTTTTTTGCTGTTAATCCGGTGTATGAGTTTTTCGATAACGATGCCAAAAGACCTTATCTGTTCTTCGTGCATTTATCACTATTCATTATAGAAACAACTGTGATCTATCATTGTGTGTATGATATATTTTCCGGCAAAAAATTATCGGTGGAAAAAATATGGGGTTCAGCCTGTATTTATTTAATGATAGGTATTTCATTCGGCAGCCTGTATGATCTTGTCAACATCGTCAAACCCGGCAGCATGGGCATTCCCCTGGCGCAGGGACTGGAAAGCTATACCGTTTGTATTTATTACAGCATGACCATCATCGGCGGCCACGATGCATTTCTGGAAGCCATTCCACTGATCCAAAACCTCGGAATCATTGAAGCCGTATGGTCAAACTTATTTATCGTATTACTTGTCGGCAGGCTGCTGGGCAAACCGGATACAGACAGTGAAGAAACAAAATAAATTTTTCTTTATTAAGGTTTGAGTACATAGTACATGACATTGGACGTATAAATGGTTGTATCTACCAGTTTAACTTCCACGTTAAAATCCTGCAGGATCTCAATGATCTTCTGCGAAGACATAAAGCATAAATTCTCTTCCGTCTTCTTATTGAATTTTAATAGCCTCGTAGAAAAGAACTCAGTCAGTTTAGTGCCGTTATGTTTTGATTCCTGAGAACAATCCCCATCGCGTATAATTAAAACACCTCCGGAGCGCAGGCCCTGAAAAGACGCGCGGATCAGCTTGCATTGGTTTTCAATGGAAAGATAATGCAGCACATCAAGAATGATTACTGCATCTGCTTGTTCGATCTGCACCTCGGTGACATCCTGATTCCGGAAAGTCAATCGATCTGATTTCAAATAGGAATGGTTTGCAACACTGATTTTTTCTTCATCATAATCCACGCCTATAATTTTCCGGCCGGAAGATTTTTCCTGTAAGAAATAATCCAGAAAACCGTAACCACAACCCAGATCATAGATGATACCTTGCTTAGGCAGCAAATCATTAAATACCTGGTACGAGTGTTCCAGACGCACTTTTATTCTGAAATACCATTCGAGGACCGGGCCTTTGTATATATAACCTGAGAGGATACGGTTGAAATACTCTTTCGTTGGCAGGCTTTCCTCTAAAAGCATACGAGCCATTATAAAGTGATCTGCCACCTGCTGTTTTACACCACTTATAAGCGGTAAGTAGTGTACCGTAATACAGGCACGGCTGAATATAAAATCATTTTTAGCAAGCGATAATGCTGTACCGGTAATATGAACAGGCAATAAATCAACTGACACATCATTACTGATTTGCTGCAATGAAGAATCTGTTATCCTAAGAACCGGTGAAAAACCTCCATTGATATAAGCATCCATGTAATAAGCTGTATCGCCTGGTTTATCTTTTTCCCCGCTGTATATATCTGACATGAATATCATAACACCCTGAAGCCAGTTTGTACTCTCTGCCGTTGAGGAAGCAAGTGCTATACGTGGATGCAGTGATAATAAAACCAGGTAATCCAAAACGGAATCACCATCTGTAACAATACACACCGGATGTTTTGACAAATCAACCGGTAGTGTAGGTATTCTTTTTGACAGGAAGAAGGAAAAGAAGAGCACGCATTTTGATGTGTAGCAAACGATAGTTTTATAGAATCTGCGGCTGCTTCGCTTTCCTGAAAATGAACCAATGATACAAATAATTCTTACCGGGAATAAGAACGCCAGAATGACAATCTGCCAAACAATGATTAAGAATAAACGCACAAGTAATAAAAGTGTCAGCGGTACTTTCCCTTTCTCCGTGCGGCTAGTGATCATCCATCTGAACAGCAATGGAATGATGGTATAAGATATAATTACAACGCAGGTAATACCTATAATTGAAATCAGCGCGATGGATCTCAAGGCCGGATGTTTAGCGAAGATCAGTGCGCCCATGGCTACAATGGTGGTAAAAGCTGAAAGGAAAATGGATATTTTATAGGAAGACAGATTATCCTTGCCTTCAGCATATTTTTTCTGTAATCCATCGGTCGAAAAGATCGAGTAGTCATCCCCCAGTCCGAATACAAAGGTTGAGATGATGATGTTTACAATATTGAAATGTATGTCAAATATGCCCATCAACCCCAGGATCCAGAACCAGCTTATCACCATAGGTAAGAATGAAATCAGCGACAGTTCTATCCTTCCGTAAGAAATCAGCAGGATGGCAAATACCAACAAAGAAGAAGATAGCAGGATCTGGTTAAAATCATCTTTTACGATCAATAAAAACTTGTTGTAGAACAATTGCCTGTCTAATATAGTCAGGCCTTCTACCCGTTCAAAGGGCTTATAAATATCACTTGTTACCGTAAGCGGCAGGCGCATGCTGGCTAATACCGCTACCCCATTGCTATCTGACTGTATGTAATCTTTCAGAAAGACTTCCTTCATAAATGTTTTGTCTTTCTCATTCATGGGAGCATACTGTTTTTTCAGCAACTCAAAAAAAGGATTGAATGCTTCTGCCTTGAATCCCAGTTCTACAGCATGTTTTGAAACAGATTGTTCTATACGGGTTATTTTCTCCGGTGTCCAGTAAGCATTCCATAAAACGATGCGTTGCTTTTGTATGGAATCCGATGGCAACAATGCTGATATACCGGCGTATCGGTGTACAAGCTCTTTCTTTTTCAGTGAATCAATAATCACCAATGCTTCTTCATTTTTATAAAGCGCATCAGAAATTGTTTTCCCTTTAAAGATCATGAAAATACTTTTACCGGCAGAAGTATCATTCTGGTATAGCTTGTTCTCTGCAGCCTTCAGCTCTTCAGACATGTAATTAATCTTCGACAGGTCACTATCAAACGATACCCGGTTTGAAAAATAGACAAATACTGCTGTTAGTGCTCCTACAATTATGACAAACCATTTACTCATTTCAGGCTTCACATGAATGAATTTCATAATGGCCGGCTCGGTAGTATGTTTATCATCCGAAGCTTTAACCGGATTGAACATTTCTATTAAATGCGGCAGGAACAATAATGAAAACAGTGAGGCTCCTATTAAACACAAGCCTGCAAACAATCCGAAATCACTCAGGATATCTGAGTGTACATACAGCAAACTAAAGAAGGCACCTACCGTAGATATACTGCCAATCATCATGGGTGTAGCAATATCATTTACCACTGCATGAATGGATCGTGTATGTTTGTAATGGGCAAACACATGGAACGAATAATCAAGTGCAATACCTATAATCACAGAACCTGCGCCAATGGCTATGGCCGATATGGAGCCCTGGATAAAGTATACCAGGCTCAACGAAAAAATTCCACCGAATACAATCGGTGATATCATCAGGATTGGTAAGGACCAGCTTCTGTAGAATATGTATAAGAACACAAGAATCAATATCAGAGCTGCCGTGGCAATGACCTTGATATCTCTCTCAATCTGCCTTGCATTTGATACGGCAACAGCAGCTGCACCAAAATAATCTACATTGAATGTTGTGAACCGGGCTTCAGAAGAATCTCTTGCAGCGTTCAGCAAATCGATGAGCGGACCATTCAAGCCTGTTTTATTCGCCGGATGTTTAGGCGTTAAAAAAATAACCAGCGTCTTTCTATCCTTTCTGAAAATGCAGCCGTTGTACAATTCATAACTGTCTTCGGCCTGCATGCCCTGTAGTTTGCCTAATGCAGAGGCTGAGATGGATAAAGGATCTTTTAATACGAATTCTTTTAGTACAAAACTTGCCGGAGAAATCAGTTTGTGGTACCCACGTTGCACGGACTCTGCGATAGCCGAATCAGTAGTAATGCTGTCTATTCTTTTATAATCTTCCGGTGCCAGGTATACGGGCAAATTGTTGTACAAAAGATTGTATACACCTGCCAAACGATCTTCTTCAATCTTAAAACGCACTTCTGAAATTAGTGATGCTGAAGCTGGCTGGGCATTGACTTTTTGTACGAACTGTTCGGCACAGGCAATAAGCGAATCTTCCATGCCAACCGAATCAGCAGAGATGCTTACAATAATCTTATCCAGAATGCGGATTTCCTGGATGGCTGTTTTATAATCCCTGGTTGTCTTATCATCCGGAATCATTTTGGTGATGTCTTCCTGCAATGTAATGCGAGAAGCAAAATAGCCGAACACTAAAAATAAGCTGAGCAAAACAACATAAAACAACGCTTTCTTTGCTTTAAAGAATTCGTAAAAGAACACAACAATCCTACTCATATTATTTATTTAAAGCGATGTCTTTTTTGATACGATCTGAAAGAAAAAGCAAAACATAAGATATTGTAAATACCAGCACACCCATAATCATTGCCAGTACAAAACTTCCGCAAATGTATTGATACAGGTATTTCCACACATCATCCAGATTGATGTCTGCAGAAAAGACCAGATCTGTAGGCTGGTTCAGTAAGATAGCTCCCAGGTAATAACTGCCATACAATATAAACGGAATGAACGGCGGTATACTGATGTTGGAAAAGATCGCAACAATTATCTTGTTCAGCTTTAAAAGATGTGCCAGACCAATCGCTAGCCAGATCTGGTATCCCCAAAACGGAGTTATCCCCATAAACACGCCAAACCCCATAGACATTGCTTTCTTCAATGCCGAATCCGGACTGCCTACCGTATGGTCATAGATTTTTTTTTTACTTTCCTTAAAAGAAAAGTTTTTAATGAATCGCAGCGGATGGAACCAGAATACAGCCAGTAAAACAAAAACAATGTTCAGCAAGGTAATGCGGGTAACATCTTTAAAAGGTCTGAAATGCGTTATACGTTCTTCCGTTGGCGGATAAAACACCTTGATCGGAATGGATAATACATCCACGCCTTTCCAGAACGAACGTACCATCACCTCAATCTCGAATTCGTATTTACGGGTAATAAAATGAATGGTATTAATAGGTACCAGCGGATACAATCGATAGCCCGATTGCGTGTCGGATAAACGGATACCGGTAACCACCCAAAACCAGAAGCTCGAAGCGCGGTTACCCATGCTGCTTTTGGAAGGAATACCCGGTTGATCCATATTGCGCGCACCGATAATGATCGCATCCGGATGCAATTCTATCTGATCAATAAACAAGTGTAAATCATCCGGATAATGTTGTCCGTCTGAGTCAATGGAAATCGCATATTTATAACCATGTGCAAAGGCAGCTTTAAAGCCGGTGCGCAGTGCCATCCCCTTGCCTTTATTACGTTCGTGGTGCACAACCAGCAATTCCGGGAACTCCACTAAGATCGCTTTTGTCTGATCAGAAGAACCATCATTTACGATAACAATATTGGATGTATATTTCAGTACATCCTGCACAACTTCTTTAATGGAACCGCCATTGTTGTATGTCGGTATCAGCACGCAACATTTATGATGTATAAACTTATGATGTAATGTAGTATGCTCCATATTACTGTACGAACAATAAGCTGCCTGAATATTTTAAAAGAAAACGGTCAGCATTTTTCAGACTGGCCTGGAACACAAGTCCCGCTTCGGTTCTTTCCCTGATCACAATTTCTGCATCAATCACATTGGATTCCACAGGATTCAGCATAGAGAGAAACTTGATCATATCTGCTTTATCTATCGATGCCTTAACCTGCAGCGATGTTTCAATTAATTCTTTCACACATTGAATCATGCAAACACCAGGCAAAACCGGAACATCCGGAAAATGCCCTTTAAAAACGGGATGTGCAGCATCCACCAACAGCCTGGAGCGTATAATTGATTGCTCCAGGGTACTTTGTTCAATGCTATATAAATGATCTACCAACATTATTGTTCAAATGAAATTGCGGTTAATTCAATTTTCATGTTAAAATTGTGGTGCTCGACAATTACCCTCGCCGGCGATTGTTTGTCAAACATCCTGTAACTAACCTCAAATTTACTCTTAAATTTTGAACCATATGCATAAGATATCTTTAAGGGGAAATTATCTTCGGTGAGTTCTGCAAATATAAAGTCATTTCCATAATCAAACCGTACCAATTTCCCTGTAGAACGATACTGCATAAGCGTGGCATTCCTTAGCTGCAGGCGGTTGAATAAAACAACCCAACGGATATCTTCGATGATCGTAGCCATAACTGCTTTAGAATCAAGCTGTGGAATACACCTGATCAGTTGATAGGAATCGTGCATCACCAGTGCATCAAAAAAAGAAACACCCATTTCAGTAAAAAATGATACTTTTAATGTATCGGCATGTTGCTGTTTGATGGCCAGGATTCCGCTTAATTCCTTTCCATATGTGCGTACGCTTGTTTTAAAATAATAAATGGAATCAGATTGAAAAAAAGTTGTCCTGATCGTATCCGTGGAAGTACTTACAACAGAAGCTTTTTTAAAGGTATGTCTGGAACAGGAAGCCAGCAGGATGAATGCTACTACACCATAAGTCAGTTTATTGAACAATAAATTCTTCATCCTTGATTGGAGTATTATAAACACGGTTAATAAACGAAATTAACGTATAATCCCCGGATTTTTCAGTCATTTCTACTTTAACTACTCCAAAATCTGTCTTAGAGACATACACATTTACTTTATTCACGTATTCCTTCATCGCAGCATCTACCGGAGTCATTTCCATTAAGAAGAATTTGCTGTTCTCCTTGAATACAATCGCAAACTCTTTACTGTCGAGTACATTGCCCTGTACCGCATTGATCATAAGATCATTTACATACTTGAACAGCTTATTCGATTTGGCATCGTATTTATTTACTTTGCCGTTATCTTTAATAACTACCTTGCCCTTGTACAAAGACATGATGTATTGAAATGGTGTGGTATATTCCAGCTTCATCATGTCCGGCTTTTTAAATTTCATATTCCCTTTGGATATGACTTTCTGCGCCATGAATGAAAGGCTCTTCTCCTGGATGAAATCACATTTCATGGATGTAATCGTTTGATTTTTCTGGTTCAGTTTTGTTTTAAAACCCGCAACATCTTTCATGGCTACATACGGATCCGAATCAAACACGAAAGACGTCAACATTGCAACCAATACCAGACAACCAATACCTATGACTTTATTCATTGAAATTTATTTCTTATGATTTTAAACTATCTATATCAAACGTAAATCCTTTATTACGGACAAATAACAAAAAATCTGCCAGAATCGTTGAGGTCACTTCCTGCGTATCGTGAAATAAAATAATATCCCCGTTTTTTATGTTCGCTGTAATACGCGCCAGTACCTTTTCCCCCGAACGGCTCACTGTATCAAATGAACGCGTATTCCAGCCAATCACCTTCATGTTTAATGCAGCTGCTGCTTTGGCAATATTGGGGTTGGTAACACCAAAAGGCGGGCGATATAGCTTTAAGGAAGGTGTAATACGTTCTATCTCAGTTTCTGTCCGATGAATCTCTTCCATCACGCGTTGCGTTGAATACATCCCGATCAGATTTGAATGATTGTAACTGTGATTGGCAATGATATGTCCTTCTGCAACAATGCGCGCTGCAACCTCCGGATATAAAGCAACTTTTTTACCGATACAAAAAAAAACAGCTTTGGCCTGATGTGCAGCAAGCGTGTCCAATATCAATGGAGTAAGCTGCGGATGCGGACCATCATCAAACGTGAGTAGAATATTTTTTTTACCTGGTACGGCTAACGAACAAACCGAAGGCAGAAAAATCTGGGTGCGCATACGGAACACACCTACAATTATATATGTAAACCATACGAAGATAAGACTAATAAAAAATACCGTTGACCAGACAGATGTTATGTGTAAATAAGCAACCAGGAAAACACTCAGTGCAAAGAGGCCTGCAAAAACAGCGCGTATAGTCTTATACTTCCACATCGGTCAACAAACAGAAAGAATGATATTTACCGCGGAACTGATTGTATATAATGATTCTTTTGGGTTCTTTGTGACCTTCATCTGTAAGTATACAGGAAGCCGGTACTTGTTTTTTGTGCAGCACCTGTACTGCCAGCCAATATGCATGCGCAGAAGCCGTGAAAGATTCTCCGAACAAATGTTTGTATACAAGCTGGGTAGATGACTGAAATAATGTACGTACCGGCTCATAGTGTGCATCACTCTCTATATCTCCATTCATGCCCAGTATAACCACATCTACATCCGACACCTTCAGGGAAGCAGCTTGTAAAAATTCAGTGAATATATCCTCTATCTTTTTATTTTCCGGTAAGATATAAATCAGTTCCAGTGCCCTGATCACAGCCATGGATGAAACTGTTCTTTCTGTTGAAAGTACCATGCTCACCACACCTTCTCCCATCTGTACGGGAACAGAATCAATGCCTGCAATAGCTTCGCCACGATCCCAAAGACCCAGGCGTTTCAGTACAGTATTCGTAACAGGAATGACTTCATCGGCGGCATTCACCAGAATATTTTTGCAGCTGTTGTCCTGCAGCATCAGCACACCATCCAGCAGAGACGATTCGAACGAAAAGTACCTGTTTGAATAGGTATAATTCGGATGGTAGCAGGTGATCATCATGGCAATCTGTCCGCTGATGGTATTATGTGTTGATTGGATGAATGCTGTCGGCGACAACATGGATTCATTATTCTCAATCAATGAACGTAAAAACTTTTCCGTGTCTTCCAGGCAACCCAGTCCGGTACCGGTAATAATTGCTTCCGGCATTACGCCTTCTGCCATTGCAATACTTTTCTGAGCAGCAACCAGCGACATTTTGATCAGCTTGCTGAAACGTCTGCTCGCCGTTGGATTCAGGTATTGCTTATATTCCGGTTCAATGGCTTTTCTGTAAGCAGCCGATGGTGCCGCAACGTCGCCCTGCAGAAATGTTTCATCTACGGTAGGCTGTGCAGAAACAGCAGACAAGCCATTGATATAAATATTCCTTAGCTGCATGCTGAAATCAGTAATGATGAATTATTCCCGCCAAAACCAAACGAATTGGATAAAATATGGCGGATTTTTTTATCTGTTTGAAGTTCTGTAACAGGAATGATTCCTGTTTCTTCAATCGGCTCTTTAAAGTTCTTATTCGGGAAGATCCATCCGTTCTGTATGGCAAGCACCGACATTACGGCTTCAATGCCACCCGCCGCTGCCAATGTATGTCCCGTCATTGCTTTGGTAGAGCTCACCGGAGGCAAGATTTCGAAAATGCGTTTTAACGCTACACTTTCAGAAAGATCATTATTCTGCGTACCGGTGCCGTGCGCATTGATGTAATCAATGGCTGCAGGTGCCACACCGCTTACTTTGATGGCTTGTGCCATGGCCAGATACGCTCCTTCTCCATTCGGCGACGAAGCCGTCTGGTGGTAAGCATCACAAGCGTTACCATAACCGGATAATACCGCTAAAGGTTTCACACCTCTGCGTGCGACAGAAGCTTCCGATTCCAGAACAAAATAACCGGCAGCTTCGCCCAGGTTCAGGCCTTTCCTGTTTTTATCAAACGGCTGACAGAATTCGTCAGACAGGATCATCAGGGAATTGAAACCGTTTACAGTAAACTTACAGATTGCATCTGAACCGCCGGCAATCACCACATCACACATGCCTGATTTAATAAGGCGGGCCGCATGGATCATGGCATTGGCAGCTGAAGAACAGGCTGTACTGATGGATGTAATGTAACGTTGAATATGGAGCAGCGCTGCTATCTGTTCGGCAGAATCGCCGCAGTCGTGCGTGCGTGCAAAATTTAAATCTCCCTGGGAAGGATCTGTCAAGTAATCTGCATAAAACAATTCACCTTTATCCATACCGCCTGCACTGGTAGAATGTACTAAAGCTGCCACCTGCAGCTCTTTTGCTGCGAGGCCGGCCATTGTTGCTGCTTCCTTTGCGGCAATCATGCCCAGTAAAGCTGTTCTTGAATAGATCTGATCGGCAGGTAAACCGGGAAGCAGATCTTTCAGAGCCTGGTCGCTTAATTGAATCTGTGCCGTTGGCAGTGTACGGGCAAGGATGGAATCCAGTCTGCTGGTATGTGAGACACCGCTGGCTGATCGCATAATGGAACCGGTCAATTCCCGGATCGAAAGTCCGATCGAAGAAACAGAGCCAATACCTGTGATCAATACCTTGCCGGACATCTACTAATTATTGTTGTTGCTGTTGCTGCTGTTTTGAGGTAATAAAATCAGCCATGGATTTAACCGAAAAAAATACCGTTTTACCTTCTTCAGCACCATTTACTTTGATACCATATTTTTTCTGAAGCAAAACGATCAGTTCTAAAACATCAATAGAATCAAGCCCTAATCCGTCAACGAACAAAGGCGCATTATCTTTAATATCTTCAGGGGCAATATCCTGCAGGTTGAGTTGTGAAATTATTTCTTTTTTTAATTCGGTAATCAATCGGTCCATATTATCGATATAGTAATTCTATTTGCATTGATGAGAGCTCCGTAGCGTCTTTTGCTGGTAAAGTATTTTTTTCTGCATACATCAGTAAAACATCCGGAACTCCGTGTCTATATTCTGCCCAGCCAACAATTACAGCCCGGGCATTTTTAACATCCAGTAAATGTGTGGCATAATTTGCTAATTGTTCAGCAGGAAGGGTTTCTGAAAGCAGAAATATGTTCTCCCCTTTAATCTTATACCGAATACAGATTTCGCCCATTACGATGTTTGAAAGCGTATATACAAATATAGCAGGACTAGGGAAAAAAAGCTCCTTATTGTTGATAGTTTTATTAAATTCAACATCAGTATCCAAGGATCCGGAGGCATTTGAAAGGATTATTCCAATATCTGTATCCTCATATCCCTGCTTCCAGTTATAGCCTTTAAAAAGGTAATCCGCAGCAAGAATCCCATATTTAGACAGGTCATCCATTTTAAAAAACTTAGGATAATCCAGTCCAACATGCTTATAAACAGACGTCAAGTCTGAATCCACAGACTCTTCACCATCATTCGTTCGAATGACAATGTGTGTATCTGCTGAAGACACTTTTTTAATCCGGCAAAAGCGAGAGATGATATTCGTCATTTTTACTTTTTTAAAATAAGAGCAGCGTTTCCGCCACCGAAACCGGAAGCGGTTTTCAAACCGATCTTCAGTTCTCTGTTCCGGTTTGATTCTGTACATATATTTAATGCCACGCTGGTTCCCTGATGTTCGAAACCGAGAGAAGGAATGCCTGAATTATTCTTTAGACAATGCGCCAGGAATACCGTTTCAATGATACCTGCCGCTCCTAAGGTATGTCCGATATTCCCTTTAATGCTGAATACAAGTGCGTCTGTTACCTGCGCTGTCTGGAAAGCCAGCGATTCCATTTCATCGTTGTATATCGTAGCTGTACCGTGGGCGGAAATAATATCAATTTCAGCGCCCTTTACCTGTGCCTCCTGCATTGCCCACGCAATTGCGTTCGACAAGCCATCGCCGGTCCTTGAAGGGCCCGACAAGTGATTGGCATCATTGGATGAGGTTACCGCTGCAATTTCAATGGCACCATCTTCCGGCTCAGTTGAAAGAATAAGAGTGCCGCAGCCCTCACCGATCGAAACACCTGCGCGGTCTTTATCGAATGGCTTGCATGGAAACGGACTCATGGCCTGAAACGAATAAAAGCCCGACAATACAAAATCTGATGCCAGATCCGCACCTGTAACTACTGCATATTTATACGTTCCCTGCTGTAAGGCATAACAGGCATATTCGATCGCCTGCACGCCTGAAATACAGGCGTTGGAAATAACGACCGGCTGGTTGGGATCATTAAAGAAACGTGTAATGTAAGCAGCCATAACTCCTATCCGAAGGCGGCTCTGATCGAAAAGCGGATTATCCAGCTGGTCAATATTTCCTTTGGTTGATGCAACCACAAACAATACGTCCTTCTGATCGGTCCGGACCAGCAGCGGTTCAAGCGCTTGCTGAATGGAATCAATAATCAATTGCTCGATCCGTGTAAAGATTGTTGAGTGATGATTGTTGCCATAAACAGACTCTTCTCCAAATCTGGAGGTATAGTATGTACCAAACTGGCTATTGCTGTAGGGTTTTACTGATGTAGCACCTGCATACAATTGGCGCAGCGTTTCATCACTATTCCTGCCAAGCGGAGTTATGACAGCATCTGAAAGTATGTAAACAGGTTTTATCATTTATGCCAACCCGTTTTTCTTTTTCCATGCCTGTATAAATGCTGGTATGGTTAAACTCAATTCTTTATTGGAATCTAAAAAAACCTGAATGGTCTCTCCGGTTGCAACAATTTCATTTGTTTTCTTATTGCGGATTACAAATGTAAAAATCAGTTTCGCCGCTTCGCAGTCAACGTATGTAGCCTGCACCAGCGCTGTATCGCCATATTTTAATGAACGCTTATAGTCGCACTGGACTTTCACGATCGGTGTTGAATAACCTGCCTTGTTTACATCCAGATAATGAATGCCGTATTTTGAACCAAACGCTTCGCGTGCATCTTCAAAATAACGTACATAATGTCCATGCCACACAATATGAAGAGAATCTACTTCACTGAAACGTACCGGTATTTCTAATTCATGTGTTAACATAGCATGCAATTATTTTTTCAAAACAATTTTCATTTCGCAGGAAAGCACCGGAATTGTACCAACAAAACTCTCGCCCCTGATCAATGTCATGTCAAAGATTTCCTCCAGCACTTCTACGCGAGTTGTTATGGTTTCGCCAACCTTCGGTAACTGAAGAATGGTTAAGTTCTTTATTGCGCCTATAAAGCCTACGGGAACAACTTCTTTTTTCAATGCACAGGCATATCCTACTCCCGCTGCCGCTGTCTGCGCAATATTTTCAATCAACCCGGGCTCGTGCAATAAACCATCCTGCACAAACAAAGTATCTGCTGTTACAGTCAGTGCAGTTTCAGTAATTCCACCGTAGACATTCACCAACGTATCAATCATCACGATCGGATCACGCTGAGGTATGTATTGCGTTACATGCTTATCGGGAAGTACAATGGACATATTATTTCTTCCTGCAAATTAAAACGGTATGGCTGATGCCAACATTGTTTATATCTTCTTCCACTTCGAAACCTGCTTCAACCACGCAACGGATGAATACTTCTGAATGATACATCTGGCTGTTGCCATTTGCAATGCAAGTGAAGTACAGGGAGGTCTGCTGCAGGCAGAATGCTGCTGCTTCGAACTTCTGTCTGTCCCAGAACGTTTCCATGATGATCAGTTTACCGCCTGGTACCAGCGCCCGTTGAGCCTTGCGTAAAATGCTCACGATCTCTGCCTCCGAGAAGCAATCCAGGAACTGGCTCATCCAAACCACATCATAGCCTTCAGGTAATACCGTTTCCGGCTTCAGAATATCAAGCGGATGATATGAAATACGATTGCCTTCAGTATACTTTGCAATGTTTTCTTTTGCCATAGCAATCTGCTGAGGCAAGTCTGCAATAGTAAGTTGTACATCCTTGTTATGATGCACACAGCTCAATGACCATTTACCTGTGTTTCCGCCAACATCCAGTATCTTTTTAGGATTGAATTTGAAAACAATCGGCAATACTCTGCTGAACGAATCATCTGAATAAAAGTGATCAAACGCCAGCCAGCTTTGCTTTTCTTTTTCCGGAAGTTCTGATAAAGCCTGGTAGAATGTTTCATATTGTGCACCAAAAACTTTTAATCCTTCAGGTTTACCGTTAACAATGGATTCTTTTAAATTGAAAAAGCCTTTGTAATTAATATCCTGTACAAAATCCATATTGGCTTTTGTCATCGGGTCATTTAATATATAATAGCCAACGCGTGTAAGGATATAACGGTTGTTATTGAAGATCAGCAAGCCCATGCCCAGTCCGGCTTCCACGAGCACACGTACACCATAATTAGTTAATGTTAGCTTCGCAACAATATCTTCCTGGCTGATACCTTCCGCACCGGCATCTTCAATCACTTTCAGAATACCTAAATCTCTCAATGCCATAGAAGCCTGAAATACAAAGGGAGCAAAAGCAATTTTTTGCGCTTCAAATTTCGCATCTACTGCTGAGTGCTTTTCTTCGTGATAAAACCTCATTGAGGATCTTGTTTCTTTTATCTCCATGCTCTTTTATTTTCCTATTTGCCAGAAATTATAATAATTAAACCATTGATATGGATATTGCTTCACTTTCAGTTCAATCATGGATACAAAGCCGCTTAGCGCTTCTTTCAATTGTTCCTGCTGCTTATTTTTATCGCGATCAAATCTGAATATTTTACCTTCGGTAGAACTTAAATAATAATGCGAGGATCTCTGTTTCATTGCAAATACAAATGACACAGGCACCTCATATTTAGCGGCCATCAGCAGTGGACCAACCGGAAAGCATGCATCTTCACCTAAGAAAGGAACTGCTGCAACCCGTGTACCCGGCAGAAAACGATCGCCATGCATGCAAACCAGTTCTTTACGTTCAAATGCATCATTTATTGCATATAAATGCGACAAGTCTTCTTTAACGGCAATGACATTAATATTTTTTTCACCTTTTACCTGATCAAGGTATTCTTTTACTTTTTCATGTTCGCCTTCAAACATCACAATGTTTATTTTGGCCTTCACGCGATAGAGTAAATGCCCTGCGATCTCCCAGTTTCCTAAGTGAGCACTGATCAATAAACCTCCTGTTCCCTCATCTACCATTTTGATCAGGTTTTTTTCCCCTTCAAAAGTGAATGTAAACTTACCATAACCAGCCATAACGATTACACGGTCAACAAGCGTTTGTCCGAAGATGTAGAAGTTTTTATATACGCCTGAAACGGATTTCAGGAAAGAAAAACCCAACTTGTTGCGCAGTATGAAATAGATTGCTTTCCAGGCCTGGTTGTATTGTATGAAATAGTAAAAGGCAGCCGGATACAACACGATATAGGTTGGCCAGACACCCAATCTCCGCAGAATAAAAACGAAGAAAGAATAACCTGCTTTAGATCCTTTTGATTTGCCATCCCATGTTGCCATGTCAACCAGTAGTCTGTTTTATTCTGAAGCCTGAATCTTCAGAAGTATGGTATTGTTAATTTATTTAAACTGAATTTTTACGAATACAAACCTCCATTAATGGAAATCACTTCAGCCGTTATATAAGAAGCTTTTCTTGAAGCTAAAAAAGATACGAGCTCCGCTACTTCTTCCGGTTCACCGAAACGGTTTGCGGGAATCATAGCTTTTGCATCTTTTTCATTAATATCCTGCGTCATGTCGGTTTTAATATACCCGGGGGCCACAGCGTTTACGGTAATACCACGCTTTCCAACTTCCTGTGCAAGTGCTTTCGTAGCACCAATCACACCAGCTTTAGCAGCAGAATAATTCATTTGTCCGGCTACACCTTTCAATCCCGAAAGCGAAACAATATTCACAATACGTCCATAGCGGTTCAGCAGCATCTGATTGATCAATGTTTTCGTAACGTTATACATTCCGGTAAGATTGGTATCAATGACACCATCCCAGTCTGCAGGTTCCATCCACATCAACAGGTTATCATTACGGATTCCTGCATTATTGATCAATACTTCAATCACTGAATCCGGATGCTGCTCAAGCCAGTTGCCCAATACACGGGCTACTTCTTCCCGATCCGCAACGTTAAATTTTAACAAGGATGCCATACCTCCGTTCTCCACGATCTGAGCGACAGTCTTTTCTGCTTCAGCATCATTCGACCGGTAATTGATCAATACATGGTAGCCATCTGCGGCAAGTTTTATTGCAATTGCTTTACCTATACCTCTTGCGGCGCCTGTAACCAAAGCAAATGTTGAACGGGAAGACATGCTGTATTAATTAGGTTGTGGAATGGATGTTTGCAGAACAGAGACTCTCATTTTAGCCGCCAACTGCTGAATCTCTTTATACTTCGGCTGATCTTCCCTGAATGGAACAAACACACTATGTATAGTCGCCAATACGGCTGAATTGTTAACGGATAAACGGTTCGTCAATTCAAGAATATCAATCGCCTGCGTCACAGACATCAATTCAATAGCCATTACCTGGTATGCATTTTCGATCACTTTCGCACACAGTAGTGCTGCATTTGTTCCCATGCTCACAATATCCTGGTTGTCATTATTATTCGGAATACTGTGTACATACATAGGGTTCGCCAATGTTTGGCATTCAGCTACGGTTGATGTTGCCGTGAACTGAATTCCCTGTAAACCGAAATTCAAACCCAGCACGCCTTTATTCAAAAACGGAGGCAGCATGTTATTCAGCTTACTGTTCATTAAATAATTTATCTGGCGCTCTGCAAGCATCGCCAGTTTGGTGATTGCAATCTTCACTTTATCCATTTCCAGTGAAATGTAATCGCCGTGAAAATTTCCCCCGTGGTAAATGTTATTTGTTTCCTGGTCAACAACAGGATTATCATTCACTGAATTCACTTCGTTCTCAATTACCTGAGTTGCATATTGAATGGTATCAGCAATAGGACCTACAATCTGCGGTACACAACGGATGGAATAATATTCCTGAACTTTATCTTCGAAATACATTTCATCCACTTTCTTATACAAATGAGTCGCTCTTGACTTAATGAGAGAGCTTCCTTCAAGTCTGCGGCGGATTTCCGAAGCTACAAACTGCTGTCCGGCGTGAAGTTTCACTTCATTCAATTCTGCAGAGAAATAATCATCGTAAGAGGAAATCAATTCATTGATTAATGAAGCGGCATTGATAGACCAATCCATTAATTGCTGCGCCTGAATCAGGTTTACCACGCCTATACCGGTCATGAATGAGGTACCGTTCATGACTGCCAATCCTTCACGGATCTGTATGTCGATTGGTTTGATACCAGTTGCTTTGAAAGCTTCTGCAGCGGTACAGATCCTGCCGTTGTAATGTACAGATCCTTCGCCGATCAGGCATTGGCCCAGATGCGCCAGCTGTACTAAATCTCCGCTGGCTCCCACGCCGCCGTGTTCGTATATGACTGGTGTAATGTTATTGTTTACTAAATCCCGTAACAATAATACCAGACTTTCGTGCACACCTGACTTGCCTATTAAAAAACTGTTTAAGCGAACAATCATCGCAGCTTTCACATACACGGGATCCAAGGCATTACCCGTTCCTGAACAGTGGCTTCTGATCAGATTATACTGAAGTGTTTTACGGTCTTCATCACTTACACGGTATTGAGCCATGGGACCAAAACCAGTGTTGATGCCATAAATAATTTTATCAATAGAAAAGTCTTTCAAAAACTGATGGTTTTTACGAACACGCTCAATTGCTTTTTCGCTTATCTCCAAAAGTTCATTTGAATATAAAATCCCCTTTATCTGAGCTACGGTTAATATCTGATCTCCAATAGTTGCCATCAAAACTTATATATGCTTAATCCACAAAAGTATAACTTTGTTGGCACATTTGCAGATTTTGTGCATAAACAATCAGAATGTAAGCTTATGAAAAAAATGGGTTTAGAAGCTAGTTTCGGGCTTCAGAATCCGGAAAATCTTTCATCCTGAATTAATTACGGTTATCCATAAAATCTACGGGTTTCCTGAAGTTCAGGCTGTTCCGGATCTTATCGACATATTCAAGCTTCTCATACACTACTTCAGGAGTTACCCGGATCTTCGCCTTAAAATGATCTTTGATTATTTTATCGTTTTCCTCGTTTTCTTCCTTGCAGGCCACATGTACACGAATCATGTCCAGCCCCAGTTCATTGTGGTATACTTCCGTATAATACGATTTGATACAGGAAATTTCATTGAGTATTTCGCTCAGCGCCGGCGGATACAAGGTTGTACCCTTAAACTTAATCATTTGTTTCTTCCTGCCTAAAATCGGCCCGACACGTTTTGTATGTCTTCCGCAAGAACATGGATCTGAATATATGCGGCACAAGTCTCCGGTCTTAAAACGTAGTAAAGGCATCGATTCTACACCTAGTGTAGTGATCACCAATTCTCCGCTCTCTCCTTCCTGAACAGCGTTTCCGTCGTCGTCGATGCATTCTGTAATAATCAGCTCATGTAGCTGATGCCCGCCCTTACCTGCTTCACATTCGGTAAAGGCTGTACTCATTTCTGTAGATGCATACGTAGAATGCAGGGAAACCGGCCAGCGTTCCACGATGCGTTTACCGAGATTATTTAAAGAAAAATCTTCATTACGGATCGATTCACCTATACAGATGATCCGTTTTACCGATGTGCTTTTTACATCAATACCATGTGCATCTGCATAATCAAGCAATTTTATGATAAAGGACGGTACACCGATAAAAACTGTCGGAGAAAACCGTTTAATCGTACTCCATTGCAATTCCGGTGCTCCGGGCCCAACGCGTATCACGGCAGCTCCGATCTTTCGAAGCCCCATATAGTAAGCAATACCGGCCATGAACAATTTATCCATGGTTGCGGAAAGCTGTACTTTATCAACCGCTGTAACACCGGCTACGGATAGCGACAGGTATTCATTATGAGCAAGACGTGCCAGATCATTTTCAGATAAATGAAATGGAATCGGTTCGCCCAAAGTTCCGGAAGTAACTACGGTGTCAGCAATCGCCTGTTCTTCTATACACAAAAGCTCAGGATAAAATTGGTTCAGATCTTCTTTAGAAGTGAATGGAATTTTCTTCAGATCAGCAGCTGATGTGATCGATGCCGGATCAATATTATGTGCGTTAAAAATACGTTTGTAATACGGAGATTTTTCTGCCAGATACTGTATCTGTTTCCGCAGCAGTTCATCCTGTGTCTGGCGTATCTGTGCTTCTGTCTGAAAAGAAGTATTCATTTATTTCTGATTAATTAATACAAATGCAATAGCCTGCTGCCGGCTGTGCGACAAACTGACCTGTACCTCCAGTTCGCCGGTAAAATGTTGTTCCAGGAACTTATTCAACGCCCGACTGCGTTTAAAATAAGGCTTCCCGTTCTCCTCATTATTGATGCTGAATTCCTTCAGGTCCAGCGTGAAATCAATTCCAGTGCCCACCGCCTTCAGCAAGGCCTCTTTTGCGGCAAAGCGTGCCGCATAAGACTCATAGCGATTGGCTTTCTTTTCGCAATATGCAATTTCTTCCCGTGAAAAAACCAGTTCCCTGAAGCCGGACTCTGCGTCAATGCGCTGCCGCATACGCTCAATATCAACAATATCAACCCCTATACCTACATTCATAAATTCTTTGTACAGGTTTGAATGAATGCATCGATTTTATCCCGGTCTTCTTTGCGAGGTATAATTTTAGATTTTGCCTGGTTAAAATATTTCAATGCTGCCCCATAGTTTTTATGCGCCAGATAATATTTTCCAATTTGCAAATGTGTTTCAAAATATTCAGGATTGGATTGTTCAAACGCAGCCAGCTCCTGGTCGCTGACAGGAAGATTGTATGAGGTGCTTTGAAATTTCTGCAGCCTGCTTTTATACAATACATAACGTTGGTATTCATCAGTCGTTAAGAATGTATCGGCAGCAATTGTTCTGTTTTCTTCATACACAACCTTGTGATCCCGGATAGAAAAAGTATCTGAAAAGATCTTCTTCAGATCATAACACACAAATGCTCCTAGTTGATACGGATTGGTAGAAACCCAAACCAGCTGCTGTTCCGGTAAAAAAATAATGGAATGATGAGCTACCAACTGGTTAATGGTATTTTCATTCGAGAGACCGATGTTACTTTCATTCCAGCCTTTTCTGTTCCTTAAAATATTCACAGATGTTTGCGGTGTTTTTACCGGTACCTGATCCATTACCTGCTGCAGGCGCTTGTAACGTTCAACCGTAGCACTTTCATTCATGTGCTTTATGTTCACAGGATCTCTCAGAAAATACGGACTTTGAAAATGATTGGTACTTAAGATTTCAGCACGCGGAGAAGTATATAGAATGGTTGTATCCGGTGTCTTTTCAATCAACACTGCTTTATGATCCAGCGCGGAGCCTATTAAAAAGGATTCTGAAACAAATGATTTCGCTCTTGATGCAATGGCAAATGCTTCATCAATATTTTTTGCATACTGCAGAATCTGTCTTGAGATCAAGGTTACGGGAGTTGCAGTACTGGAAGGTAATACGGAAGGTGCAGCATTTAACGTCACCGTTAATCCATGCTCATTCATACCGGATGCAACTCCTGTAAAGCCGCCCCATGTAACCAGCATTTGTTTATATCCTTTATCGGGATTGATGAATAAGATGATACGCTCTTTTGAAAAATCATCACCGGCATAAAAATCAAAATTACGTGCGATCAGCAAGCTGCTGTCTGACGTATAGGAATTCCATACACCATAAGACGAACAGGCTACTAAATTCATGTTCTGCATGGCATGACCAATATCGTGTGCGCCATGATAATTCAGCATACGCTGATAGGCCGGCGCTATATAATCATAGCGTTCACTGGCAAATCTGGAAACACCATAAATTTCCTGTTTATTTTCTTCGGCAATGTTTTCATCCAGATCCTTATTCAGCCACACAACCACCTGCTTCAAAAAGAACTGATATAGCCTGGATGGAATCAACGCATTCAGACGATTTACAAAATAATCTTCCTGGCGTACGACCAGTTCCTGTGATAGCAATCCATTGACATATCCGCGCTCAAAAGGCTTCCCTTCAACATACATTTCATACAGCCCATACTCGTTTTTATGAAGCCAGTTATTACCAACCGCCCAGCCGTTGGCAATGGAGTCCCTTTTTAATGTTGTATAAGCAGCTTCATCTTCAATCACTGGCTCAGAAAGAGATACCAGCCACAAAAAAATACCTGATAAAACAGCCATCAGCAGAAAAATATACAGACTTATTTTAAGGATTTTTTTAATGATTGATTTAAACATAGCAAAGGGACGAGTACATTCCTGTAAAGCGAATATACGCATTTGATCCCTCGAATAAAAAAAACTGCTGGCAGGCTCAAAATCAAGCGGTTTAATGTTAGCACAAAATACCAAAAAGAAATACCTTTACAGCATAAACAGATTATACAACTATGTCAGAAATGAACGCTTCCTCCAAAAGAAATCTTTCCAAAACCATCCGTTATATTGGCGTTGTAGAGGGGATTTCCTACCTGGTATTGCTGGTTTTATCCATTTTGAAAAGAACAACTGATCTGAATGTTCAGGATGGAATAAAGCATCTGGGCATGGGGCATGGTGTTCTATTCATTCTGTTTGTTGCTGCTATTCTGTTAGGCAAAAAATATTTAAGCTGGGATAATAAAAAATCAATAACAGCCTTTATCGCTTCATTAATTCCTTTCGGTACATTCTGGCTGGATATTCAGCTTAAAAAAGACGAGGCGTTGATTACAGAATAATATCATTTCTTCCTGCTCTTCTTTTTACCGTAGAGATACGTTTGATATTGCAGAGAAAACATCGGTGCCCAGTAATTATACGATCTGTTCTTCAATGCCAGCGTAACACCCAGATCGATCCGGCTGTTTGAGTTACTGATGAACTGCACCGAGAACCTCCCATCTACATAAGAACCGGCAATCAGTTCTTTGTATGTATAAGGATTGTTAGCTGCGTATTGTGCAAAGTCGATCGTTTCACCGTGCTGTTGTACAACAGCTTTTCCATATTGTTTCCAGGTGAATTCCGCATACAGATTTATATTCAGGTCTGAATATTTTTCATATTCCAATGGCCATACCCGATAACCGGTAGAAAACTCCAGGTACACAGCATCCCCCGACTGAAAGCGGATATCAATATCCTTTTGCGTATATAACAACGGATGAATATATCCCGCCGTTAATGAAGTCCCCAGCCGTTCAATCAGAAATGTGGCAATGATGCCGCCACCATACCCGGTATTGTCGTTCATTAAGGATGGCTCAGCGGAGTCATGTGCAACAAACGATTTATTTCCCTGAGCAAAAGCAGCCATCCTGAAATGCCGGTGATAATTATCCAATGTCAGGAAACGGTATTTACTGTATACATTAATGCCTTCTACCGCATAACCTGCCGGCGGATAGGTTCTTAAATGGTGATTGAAAAAATATTGCAGGATATCTGTCGGGAATGAATTGTAATGGTGATTGGAAATACCAAGCGTAGACATGACTGTCCATTTAGAGGTGATGCCCAGCATATACCGTAAGTGATAACTCTCTTTGATCCGGCCGGAAGATTGTTCTTTATACCGGTCATAGAAGAAGCGGAAACCTGAAACTCCTTTCGGTACCGTAGATGCAGGCTCTGCGTGCGGAAAAAGTTCCTGTGCTGTTGCTGTTAGCCGGAACAGAATAAAAAATATTCCACAGATAATTTTCCCGTGCATCAATAATAGAAATAGATGGAAGAATCAGTAGTCTTCGATGTAAGATCCGGATGATTTTTTTTCCAGGTGGCAAAATCTTTTTTGTCCATGAAAAATTTACCAACCAATGTATACATACTTTGCCCGGCAGCCAGTGCCTCCTCTCCAATATATAAATAATGAGCCGAACAATCACCGGCATTAAACCTGTTGTTCAGTTTTTGGCATGCAGGGACTTTAAACGATCCCACAGAAAACCCTGCATCATAAACAGCCTTTGCCAATACATTCCAGTTTACCTGTTGGGAAAAGTCTACTAATACGGTGGCTTCATTCCGGTTTAAATTCATCACCACAGATTTTACAAAAAATACCTGCAGCAGTTTTTGTTCAACAGCTTTCGAACAGCTGGAACAGGTTAAACCATCAACATTGATACGTACCGTATCAATCTGGGCCGACACAGTTGAAAGCAATGAAAGGCAGATAAAGAATACGAAGGTTGTTACGCTTTTCTGAAACATGGGAAGAAAATCTGACAGAACTTACAACGTATTATGAAACAATTTATTACCTGGTCAGAATAACGTAGTCTTTCAGCACCTGTTTTAAAAAATCGAGTTTCTTTTTAGGCTCAGGAATTTCCATTTTAACAGCAACTTGTTTGCTCAATGTTTTAATCACTTCAGTATGCGCTTCATTCGGATATTTTTGATAACGGTCTATACTACTTTTTAAAATCAGCATCTGATCTTCTGTAAACCGCAACGATTGAGGGTAGACAGGTTCATACCCTTCTGCGCTTTTCTTTTTCAATACATTATCCAGGTCTATTGCGTACGTTGGTTTTGTTTTAATCACAACGGTATTGGCCACAAAATCTCCCAGGCGCTGATGATTTTTTGTAACTGTAACCATGATCACCGCTAATGTTCCAAATGTACCGGTAATATCAATACTTCTGAATACCCAGCGGGTTAGAAAATCATTTAAGCGTGCCTCCTGTCCGTCAAGTCGAACCACCTGTAATCCCATGGCCATTTTACCAAGCGTTTTACCATTATTAAATACCTCAAAAGCAAGACTATAGAAAACGGTTATTGGCAAAATTAATATTACAGACAAAATTTCACTACCGGTTATTGACAGCAACAGCAACCACAGAATCAGACTCGAAATAGCAACTACAACAAAATCAAGTATACAGCCAATGACCCGGTCCATCAAAGAGCCTGCCTCATAATCGATTGCTACATTTTGTGTCGTTTGTATCTCTATCTTTGACATAAAAAATGAATTTTTATTATTTTTATATGGTTAATCATTTTGCTATTTTAAAATGTTTATCTACTATTGAGAGATTAACTTTTGCAGTCAATTTTCAAGTATAATTATATATCGTTTGAATTTAGTAGTTTTTAAATGAAAGAATCACTTTTTATCAAGCAAAATAAAAAAAAATGGAAAGAATTAGAAAAGCACTTAGCTTCAGGTAATTCGGATCCGGATAAATTAAGTGATTTATACATTCAGGTAAGTGACGATTTATCGTATGCCCGCACGTTTTATCAAAACAGATCGGTGCGTTTATATTTAAATAATTTAGCTCAAAAAGTTTATTCGAATATATATAAAAGCAGACGCTCCCGTTGGTCTGATATCATTTTTTTCTGGAAAGAAGAATTACCCAAAATTGTATGGGATTCACGTAAAGAACTAACACTCAGTTTTTGCGTGTTTGTATT
>NZ_JBQCDF010000138.1:0-4893 GCF_051961495.1 Cytophaga sp.
CAAACAGCCAGTACCCATCAACCAGGCTTTGTTGAATCAAAGCGTGCGTTGCAGTCGGACTGCCGAAAAGCAGGATCTCTTTGCTGCCTCCCGATTGTTTGATTTTATTTATGTTATCCGTGAGGTTGTCACTGATGATTGTAGTATTAGGTAGCTCTTTGCCCTGCATGGTTTTTGATAAAACAATTTTGTGTACATCCTTATACCATTTCGAATGCTCAATATCGTGCTTGGATGCACCTGGTTTGTCTGCCGCCGTTGGCCAGTAGCTTTCCATCATCTCATACGTTTTACGTCCGTATAATGCTGTATCACCTTCGCTGATGCGCTCGCCTACATGATCAAAGATTTCCTGGTCAACGTTGATCCAGTTCATTTCCCCGTTCGGACCTGCAACAAAGCCGTCCAGGGATATATGCATGAATGAAATAATTTTTCTCATAGGGTTGTTTGGTATGTATTTGCTCCGTTTAATTAGTTAAAATTATGTATTTATATATCGGTTTAACATGTTTAAAGATTTACTTTTTTATAGTTTAAAATAAGGTTCAACAGATTCCCTTAAACATTCAATTAATTCTTCATCCATGTATTTATATTCATCGGATATCTCAAGAATAATTATTTTTTTATTACAAGCTTCCTCTGGAAATTTTTCCATTATCCGTTGTTTATGCCTTTTTTCCATGGCAAAAATTATATCTGCCCATTCAATCATTTTTTTGTTGAGTTTAATTCTGGCAGAAGGTTCTGTACCGGCAGATCTGGCATTGATTCCCTGTGTGTTTTTATAAATTTCCTCTGCCGTAGGACTTCTCCAGATATTTCTGCTGCATACAAAAAGTATGTTCATCTAGCTTTATTTTTTTATTAAATATTCACTCTGGAAATTCTTAGTGGAAATTTTAATGATCCTCTTAAAAATCCAAAGCATGACTTACGTCTTGCATTACTTATTTGGCCACTTCAATTTACAAACACATCTGAAACCAAGGTTATCAGCAGGGCTGGTATATTTGAATACATGGTTCACCGTACAATCTGCATACGGATCTCTATAGCTGCCGCCTTTTGCAATGCCCTTTTCTAAAGTCATTTCAGAAACGTTCCCCAACATATTATAAATCCCCAAATTGTTCATTGGATAGTCCCAGACATAAAAAGGAGTTTCCAGATTCAGCCATGTATTTTCTTCTCTCTTGCAATTGAAGGGATAGTCGCTATGAACATTTTCATTGAACAATTTTAAATCTGTTTCCGTGATCCTGCTTCCGAGCCGTTGTAAAAAATGTACCGCATCTTTATTAACCTTCGTTTCAATCTTCTTCGCTGTATATACATGCGGATACTTACTTGTATCCGTACCTGACGCCGCGCATTTTATCCACTCTTCCTTTGTCGGTAATGAAAATTCGAAAACGGTATATTCAGGTGATTTCTTCATATATCCGTTAAGATTGTTGTAGTAAGCTGTAACTACTTCAGTTCTCCATTTGCAATACCGCACTGCAGCTTCATAACTGACATTCACCACAGGAAAATAATAGACTTGCTCACTTATATTATATTTCATAGCTTCCATCGCCGGGTTTGCATTGCGGTATGTTGTAGTATCACCCGAGAGCTGTCGATATTCATCCCAATCGAGGTTAGTCACTTCTGTTTCATCACAGAAAAGCAGCTTTTCAACCCATACAGCACCCGGCACATAAGAATAGTATTTGTATGCCAGTTCGCGGTCTTCCGGAATCATAAGAGGAGAAATTCCATGCACCGTCCAATCCGTTACGTCTTTTGAGTATCTTTTAAAAGCACCGGACTCATCATAATCTTTATAACGGCCTTTAAACTGATAAACAGCAGCACCACCTTCTACATTGTATTTAATATTTGTTTTCTCTCCGCCTGTGCCAACAGCTGTTGAAGTAGGTCTTCCCTGAGGTTTATTCAGAACAAAGCTGACACAAAAAATCAACGCGGGAATAAAGCATACATTTTTTATTTTGTGCACGATCCCAACGCTTCGGAAAAAGAATTGCTGCATACTGTTTTGAGTTATAAGAAAAGAAGTGATGCGGTAATTATTTATTATCAGATTATAATCTTTCATAAGTATACAAAAAACATCGTGTTTTTGTATCGGTTTCTTTCAAAAAAAGAGTAATCAACGAAGGACCCTACGCTTTCCCCAGAGGGAGACCAGGGGGAGACCACAGGGAGCCTAACCGGGAGGCCGGAATTTCGGTTAAAAACAGGTAGCGGTAAGGCGCAGGGGCATATGCAATCCCCCTGCAATACAATGATAGTGATGCGTGTATGCGATATGCCCCTACGATGTATGATAAAAAATTTCCGGTTCCGGGTTATTTACTTTGATCAGGTTTGATGTATCACCCAGCACTTCATCTACCAGACCATACTCCTTTGCTTCCAAAGCATTCAGATACCGGTCGCGCAGAAAGAATTCTTCAATTTCTTTCCAGCTGTGGCCGGTGTTTTTACCTATGATGTGAAACAACTGGCTTTGGATGCGCTCCTGTTCTCTTGTCGCGATACGTACATCTTCTGTATAACCTTTGGAGCCGCTGCTGGTAGGATGCATATGCACGGTTGCGTGCGACAGTGCATATCGCTTGCCTTTCGCGCCACAGGTTAACAGAGCAGTAGCCATACTGCCTGAAAAGCCTACGCACACCGTTGATACCGGTGCGGAGATCATTTTCATGGCATCATAAATGGCCAGACCGGCATACACACTGCCGCCCGGACTTTGTATGTACATATCAATCTGCCTGCCGGAATCCTGGCTGTTTAAATAGAGCAATTGTGCCACGATCAGATTCGCAACCTGATCATCGATTGCTGTGCCCAGAAAAATAATCCGTTCTTTCAGCAGCAGACTGTAAATATCATAGGATCTTTCGCCACGGCTGGTCTGGTCGATCACCATGGGAATTACATTGGCAGTTGGTATCATAATTACAGGAAGAAGATGTTAAGAATTCTTTTTCTGAAACTGTTGTGCTGCGGTTCGGTCATGAGCCGCTCGTGTATTTTCTCCAGCTCATTCCTGAGCTGCATGCGGCCGTAAGCACGTACCACTTCATAGGTGCGCTGCTGCCAATGTGTTTGATCGCAGAGTTCTGTATTCACGATCAGGCGCGCATCATAGACCAACCGGTCTTCCGGAGCGAGCTGGCCCGTCAGGTATTGTTCGGTTTCGAATATGTTATTCAAGGAAGTCCTCATACTGCTGCGCTTTTGATTTTACAAGGTCTCTTACTTTTTCAAGGCATTTGAATTTCTGTACGGTAGCTGAACGCACACCGGAATAGCCAAAACGTGCGGCAATTTTTTCCGCATTCTGATTTTCGTAATAAAATGCCTGCAGCAAGTCCATACACTTCTGCCCCGTTTGTTGCAGGAACAATAACAACCTTGAAGACACGACGGTCTTGCTTTGGTCAGGCAGATCCAGTGACTGCTCAGAAAGCTCCGTATAACGCTGCGCATCCAGATGCTTTTTATTCCATAAGTGTTTGGCGATCCCAAATACATAGGCCTTCTCATCTGTGATAGCATCTGCTGCCAGGTCCTTTTCATAGTAGATGATCAGGGCATCATGAAAGATATCTTTCGCTTCTTCCAAAGAGCCGCCCCGCCTGCTGATGTATTTACAGAGCGGAGGAAAAACCGACTGGTATAATGCCGTGAGCCGGACTTCTTTTTCTTCCGCTTCACAGGCTTCGATAAGTGCTGTCATAGGATTCCTTTTTTATAGTTAAGTGCGGCTGGCGAAGCAACTATCACCTTATTAAGGTAGGTTTTTTAATGGGCGTATGCAATACGCCGTTACGATACATGGTCGCAGCTGTTCGGGATTTGCAATTCCGAACGCAGATCAAAGCGATTTGTAATCGCTTTACTAACACTTGCTGGCGCACGCATTCGCTTGTGCCACGAACAAGTACTGAATACATATTAAATTCATTAACAAAGGTTAAAATTGGTATAATCCACGAAGGACCCTGGGAGGAGACCAGGAGAAGACCGAGAGAAGACCACAAGGAGCCTCTAGTATACTAACCACCGCCCTTGTCAGAGTTTCCCACCAAACAAATATATAAACAGCAACTCATATCCAGCGGGATCTCCGACAAACGACTGTTAGAGGAACGCTTTTTTTGTTATATTAAAAAGTTATGGATAAAACTATTTCGATTTGCCTTGATAAATACTTTGTTTTTAAAAGGAACAATAGTTATCAATCAGGTATACTTATAAAAATCGATCCCAGCGGGATCGCATCTTTATAGCAATAGCAGATTCAAATAAAAGTACGCACAATACCGAAGGTATTACTGATTCTTAAAACAATACCTTCGGTATTGTGCGGATAAACCTGTTTATTTTTTATTTGCTATAAATATTCGACCCCGCTGGGGTCGTGCTGCAGCAGCATGCTGCATATATCAATAGTAAATCGTTTAAATATTAATAGTATTTATGGATACATCTAAAATTATTTTTTACCTAATTTATAACTGGCAACATTTTTTAAAAAAGCTTGAACATTGTCGAATATTGTCTGAAAGATTTAGATAGATTCTCGTTCCTTACTCATATTAACTTTTGAGTGGTGTCAAACAGCTTGTCGGAGATCCCGCAGACTCAGTACTGCTCTAATGTTAGATTTACTGGCGGGAAACTGTTGCTGTTCGGGATTTGCAATCCCGAACGCAGATAAAAGAGATTTGTAATCTCTACTAAGCATAGAAACGGATTACAAATCCTTTTGATCTGGCTTCCGGATTGCAAATCCGGAAGAGCTGGTATTGGTCGGTGACGCTCGTTTATCTGATCGTTTTTCATAGTATAAATTCATTCTCGCTA
>NZ_JBQCDF010000139.1:0-19752 GCF_051961495.1 Cytophaga sp.
GACTTCCATAATCCTTATTGAATAATGTCATAATTATTGTTACAATCTAAGGTTATATTTTTAAAAAACGTAACATTTTTATGGTTAATCAGTAATATACATAATAGCTATGTGTATTTATAAAAGAAGCATCCGATTTTAACAATAATTTATGATAACGTACTTATTTATATATATTTATAAGTATATAAATAATTTATTAGAATTCAAAATCTATAAAATTAACAAAGCTTTTTCGTACAACTTTTCATTGGATTAATACCTCATAATTTTATAATATCATGAATAAACGTTTAACCGATGTAAATAAATCCGAAGAGATATTTACCGCTTATAAGCCAATTCTTTTTAGACTTACGTTGGAGCAAGACAAAGCTGAGCTTGAAAAACTTTTAAACAGTAATAATAATCTGTTCATTTTTAACGAAATACACGGGCAACTAAGAGAGCTTATAAAATTATTAAATCCAACCCAAAAACTTAATGAGGCTGATTATGACTATTTAATAGACCAGCACCTGAATGACGTCCCTATGGAAGAATATGGTGTTTGGGTCTATTACCCATGGTCTAACCGTTTGGTTCATATCCTGGATGAATCTGAATTTATAGAGGTTAGAACAAATAGAAATCAATACAAGATCACGCCAAAAGAAAGAGAAAAACTGTCCAAACAAAAAATCGGGATAATCGGATTATCAGTAGGTCAGTCCATTGCTTTAACCCTGGCTTTAGAAAGAAGTTTTGGCGAATTAAGGATAGCTGATTATGACATTCTTGAGCTAAGCAACCTCAATAGGATAAGGAGCGGCATATTCAATTTAAATGTAAAAAAGACAATTTGTGTCGCCAGAGAAATTTTAGAAATAGATCCTTATCTGAATGTTACACTCTTTTCGGATGGCATCACAGAAGATAATATTGATGATTTTTTTCTTAAGAATGGCAAGCTAGATCTTGTTATAGATGAGTGCGATGGATTGGATATAAAGATCTTATGCAGATACAAGGCGAAAGAGCTGAAAATCCCTGTATTTATGGAATCCAGCGACAGAGGTACTATTGATGTAGAACGTTTTGACCTCGAACCAGACCGTTCCATTTTGCATGGATTAATTGACCACCTTGATCATAAAAAATTAAAATATTTAAAGACCAACGAGGAAAAAATCCCATATATACTTCCTATGTTAGGTACTGATACCATATCCAAAAGAATGAAGGCTTCAATGGTGGAAATAGAACAAACAATTACTACCTGGCCCCAGTTAGCTTCTTCAGTGGTTTTTGGCGGTGGTATCGGCGCCGATATATGCAGACGGATTATATTGGATCAGTATCATGAATCAGGCAGATATATTGTTGATATGGAAGAGTTGGTGGGCGACAGGAAAAACGAGCCTGCTATCACTCCTGAAATACAATTTCCATCTTTCCCTGCAATCACCGCGGAAGATATGGAAAATGCTTATAAAGAATTAAGAATAGAAAAAGGAAATGCTACCTATTTATTAAGCGAAGAAGTACTGTTTAAGTTAATAGGAGCAGCTAACTTAGCCCCTTCCATTGGCAATAATCAACCATGGAGATGGTTTTACAAAGACGGTTTTCTTTTGTTGTTCCATGATAAAAGCATTACCATTTCATTTGGTGATTATGATGAAGTAGGCACGAACGTTGCCATGGGAGCTTGTCTTGAAAACCTCATATTGAAATCACATCAGCTAGGCTTAAACGTTCATAAAGAACCTTTTCCTTTGTCTGATAAACCTCTTCTTGTAGCTGCTTTATCCTTTTCAGAAATATCACCTGCTCAAATACAATCTACAGATTATTTAGTAAATTATATTGAAAAGAGATGTACCAACAGAAACAACGGACAGCGGATAGCTGTCGGAAAATCAGATATAGACTCATTAAAAAATATTGCCCAATCAATACCCGGAGCAACTTTACATATTATCGAATCAGATGATGAGCTGGAATCTATAAAAGATGTAATCGCCGGATGCGATAGGTTAAGGTTTATGCATCCTGAAGGACATCACGATTTTTTCACTAAAGAAATACGATGGTCAAAAGAAGAATGTGAAAGAACAAGAGATGGCTTGGACATTGAAGCATTCGATTTAAGGCCTTCGGAAGTAGCTGGATTCAAAATGGCCGCTGACCCGGATGTAATTAAATATCTCACTATATGGGAAGGCGGTAAGGCTTTTGAAAAAATGACCCGTAAAGCGGTGGATTCGGCATCAGCGATTGCATTATTGACGATGCCTTCTTATGATAAAAATAACTATTTACTGGGAGGTCAATGTATACAGAGGATCTGGCTGGAGGCTACAAAGAGAAACTTATCTATACACCCTATGTTGGCTCCGCTGTTTTTATTCGCAAGGTTACTCCATGGAAACGGAAAAAACATGACTGAGAAAATGTCCAATGAGGTAAAAGAACTACGAAAAAAATTTATTACTATATTTCCTATAAAGGAAAATATGGGAGAAATATTCCTTTTTAAAATATCAGTAGCATCTGAACTCCGGGTTAAATCATTGCGAAAGCCAGTTGAGTCAGTTCTTACATGGACGAAATAAATAAGTATTGTGTATAGTATCCGGATAAAAGCTTTTCGTGCAATAGATGAAATCCATACATGTGAGAGGTTCATGCAAGGGCATAGAGAAGTCTTGGAAATATTCGGCATAACTGAAATTACTTCAGCCAATATTGAATGGTTTCAAAATCCAAATGCATTTGTTATAATTGCTGAATCAGTTGAGACTGGCAAAATTGTAGGCGGAGCACGCATACATGTTGTTGGGGGCACTCAACCATTGCCTATAGAAGATGCTATCGGAAAAATGGACCCTCATATTTACGAATTAGTGGCAGAACACGGAAAGAAAGGCTCAGGAGAATTATGCGGATTATGGAATGCAAGAGAAGTAGCCGGTATGGGTATCAGCACCTTACTAACAAGAGCTGCAATAGCTTTGGCAATTCAATTAAACTTATCTACCTTATTCATCATATGTGCGGAAAGAACATTTCAAAATATATTTAATGACCAGGGTTTCGAGATTATCCCATCTTTAGGTAACCACGGAACTTTCTATTATCCGAAATCGGATTTGGTTGCCGTAGCTGTTATTATTAATGACCTACATACATTGTCAAATGCAACAAATTCTGACAGAATGAAAATTATGGATCTTAAAGATACTCCCAGACAAAGAAAACAAGAAATGGGAACAAGAGAAGAATTGCAAATTGAATACAATCTTTTAATAGAAAAAAAATAAAACAGATATTTAATGAATCATAATTTTTGAATATTCTCAAATAACATGAACAAAAAAATCCTTATCAATTTACTGACATTTCTTTTCCTGCCATTGCTGCTCAATGCTGAAAATGCTTTTTTATATTCAGACCCTACCAGTATTGCAGAAATAGACAAAGGCATTATGTGTTTGCAGGATAAAACCAATACACTAACCATTCAGGATATTCTGAACAGTAAGGATTTTGTACAAGTGAACCAGAAAGTACCAAACCTTGGAGTTACTTCTTCTTCACAGTGGTTTAAAATTACAATAAAAAACACAACCGATGTTTCTAAACTTTTATTAAAAGTTGATTTTCCCATTATTGATGAAATTGAATTTTACTCATTCGAAGAAGGTAATGCCCGAATAGAAAAAATGGGGGAATACAAAAACTTTTCCGAAAGGAAATACAATGATCCTAATTATATATACGATATCACAATCAATAAAAATGAAACTCAAACCTACTACTTAAAAATAAAAAGCGGTGAGCAAATTATGCTTCCGATTGTAATAGGGACACCACAAGAAATTTTCGAAAGCATCTCCACAAAAGATGCCATTTTTGGTATTTACTTCGGGATCATTATTGTGATGTTTTTATACAATATGTTCCTTTACTTCACTGTTAAAGATAAAAGTTACCTATTCTACATAATTTATATTATGTGCGTAGGACTTACTCAGACGTTCCTTCATGGCTATACGTTTAAATATTTATGGCCTAACAACTCCTGGCTGGCAATACATACCATGTATTTATTACCTTCTTTTGTAGGAATCGCGATCGCTGAATTTGCCAAGGTGTTTTTACAGGTAAAAGAACATTCAAAAATTTTATATAAAGGATTTTATATCATCAACTTTATATATATAATCTGTATAATTCTGGCTATAACAGGAAATTACAATATAAGTCAACAGTTAATTCATATCAATGCCATGCTGGTGTCTTTATATACATTATTTGTTGGGTTTAATATTGCAAGAAAGGGTTCCAGGCCTGCAATATTTTTCTCCATCGCGTGGTTTACTTTTTTAATAGGTGTATGTTTATTTATACTGAAAGATCTAGGAGTACTTCCGTATAATAATTTCACCGTATATGCGATGCCGGCAGGGAGTGCCATTGAAGTTATCTTACTTTCATTAGCTCTGGCTGATCGTATCAATATTCTCAAAAAAGAAAAAGATGAATCACAGGCACAGGCATTAAATGCGTTGCGTCAAAATGAATCGATCATTAAAAATCAGAATATTGTTTTGGAAAGAAAGGTTGAAGAACGAACAAAGGAATTGAAAATAACAAACAATGAATTATCAACCGCTTTGTCTGAACTAAAACAAACACAGTCGCAATTAGTAAACTCAGAGAAAATGGCATCTTTAGGTCAGCTTACTGCTGGAATTGCGCATGAAATCAATCATCCGATCAACTTTGTGGTATCAAATATTAAGCCCCTGAAAAGAGATATTGAAGACATTTATGAGCTGGTAAAAATGTATGAAGGAATTAATCAAAAAGAAGATATTGATACAAAGATCCAAAATATAAACAAATACAGAGGAGAAATTGATTACACTTATATCAAAGAAGAAATTGAAAATTTATTAAAAGGTATTGAAGACGGGGCCGTAAGAACGGCCGATATCGTAAAAGGCTTAAGAGTTTTTTCCCGATTGGATGAAAATGATTTAAAGCGTACCAACATAACAGAAGGTATCAACTCTACACTCACACTTTTAAATCCTGAAATCACAGGAGCATCTATCGAATTAGTAAAAAATTTCAAACACATCCCTGAAATAGAATGTTACCCGGGCAAACTGAACCAGGTCTTTATGAATATTTTTAACAATGCCATTTTTGCAATAAAAGAAAATAAAGAACGGACAGATAAAGGTAAGCTAACAATTACAACAACATCAGATGATGTTAATGTTTATTTAACCATTAAAGACAATGGAACAGGCATGACTGAAGAAGTAAAAGCCAAAATCTTTGAACCCTTTTTCACAACAAAAGCCGTGGGTAAAGGAACCGGCCTTGGATTGTCAATCACGTTTTCAATTATAAGAGACCACAACGGAAGAATAGATATCAATTCAGAATATGGTGTTGGCAGCGAATTTATAATTACAATTCCTATAAACCATATAAAACAATAATAATTTCCGATAGATTAACACTATTATTACCTACCCGTAACTAATCAATGGTTTCCGGCAACCGCTTCCTTTAAAGAAAATTCAATAAATAAATTTATTATTTTTTTATTTTTTTTAAATTAGCAAACCCCTTTTACTGCACTAATTTCTATTTTGATGAAGCATTCATCTGCTGCATTTTTATTCTTATTTTTCGGAATAACAAAATGCTTCTGTGCTGATACAGTACTCACATACACCCAGTTTTCAAAGAAAATACAAATTGGCAATCATACAGGCTTCATTATTGATTCCCGAAATTCATATATACTCAAACAGGTCCTGGACGACACCTCTAAAATTTTTCATACCCAACCATCGCCTAACCTGGGCTTGAGTAACAATACTTATTGGGCAGTGTTTCATTTAGCAAATCTCAGTTCTGACAGTTTAATTTTAAGATTTAATCAACCACTTTTACATGAAGTAACTTTATACAGGATTAACGGAAAAAATATTTCCCAAACTACCTGTTCAGAAACAAAACCTTTTACATCCAGAAAATATTATTACGCTTCTTATGCATTTGACCTGAATGCAAATGCCGGCGATACTATTACTTACGTACTTAAATTCAACAGCAATAAGCCGATCATTTTTGATGTAAATGTAGCTAGTACAAATGTTGCGGCCAAGGAAGAACTTCAGCAGGAGATAATAACCGGTATTTATATAGGTATCCTGTTTGTAATGTTTTTTTACAATCTGTTTATTTATTTTACGATTCGTGATCCAAGTTATCTGGCATATGTATGTTACATCATTTTTATGGGCCTTACCCATGTAACATTGCCTGGCTATAGTTTCAAATATATCTGGCCGGATTATCCTGCTTTCAATGACCTTGCAATTATATTGTTTATAACCCTTGCATCAATATCTGCCATAGAATTTGTAAAAGTATTTCTGAAAACAAAACAACATACCCCCCTGCTTAACAAATGTTTCTCTTTGTTTGAAATAATGTTTATTGCAGTATTCATCCTCCATTTCATCGGAAATAAATTATTTGCTTTCTCAATCGTACAGCTTGGCACATTTGTCTTAAGCCTGGTTATAATCGGTACTGCCGTTAAAATTATTTCTATAGGTTACAGACCGGCAGTATTTTTCCTGATTGCCTGGATTGTATTGCTCATCAGCGCATGTATCTATATAGCAAAAGATTTTGACATGGCACCTTATAATTTTTTCACTATTCATGCCATGCAGATCGGATCAGGCCTGGAAGTTATATTCTTATCATTTGCCCTGGCCGATAGAATAAATATTTTAAAAAAAGAAAAGGAAAATTTACAAACCCAGACACTCGAAGCTTTACGCCAGAATGAATTGATTGTAAAAAATCAGAATATTCTTTTAGAAAAACAAGTTGAGGAACGAACAAAAGAATTACAACATACCAACGATGAGTTGTTTGTTACAATAGCAAACCTTAAGCAGACACAAACACAGCTTATATCTTCTGAAAAAATGGCTTCATTAGGTCACTTAACTGCAGGTATAGTACACGAGATAAATAACCCGATCAATTTTGTTGTATCGAATGTTAAGCCGTTAAAAAAAGACATTGAAGACATATATGAATTGATTCAGAAATATGAAACCATTGATCCCGTTCATGATTTACAAAATAAGATAGAAGAAATTAATTCTTTCCGGAATGAAATAGATTACGCATACCTGAAAAATGAAATCGGTAGTCTACTGAAGGGAATCGAAGATGGGGCCGAAAGAACCGCGGGTATTGTACAAGGATTAAAAACATATTCCAGACCAGATGAAAATGATTTTAAAAGAGCAGATATCACTGAAGGCATCAATTCCAGCCTTACGCTCCTAAATAAAAAAATTACCACAGCAGAAATTCAGGTAATAAAAACATTCTCTCCCCTGCCTCTGATAGAGTGTTTTCCGGGAAAACTGAACCAGGCTTTCCTGAATATTTTAAACTATGTCCTTTATACAATTGAAGAGCATGTACCTCGTAAAAAGGCTGGACAAATCAACATTACAACAAGTTGCGACAATTATACCGTATATGTAAGTATCCTGAATAATTGTCCAGGCATAACAGATGAAGAAAAAGATAAAATATTTGAACCTTTTGCAAAAACAAAAGAAACCGGAGAAGACATCGGTTTGGGCATGTCTATTGCCCTTTCCATTATCCATGAACATAACGGAAAGATCCTGCTGAATGGTACTGATAAAGGAACTGAATGTATTGTTTCACTTCCTATCAATTATACGAGTAAAGATTAAGACAATACCATATTATAACTTTAGGTTTCTGTAAACAGACATTACTTTCTCTATTTGCGCTTCCCTTCTGCCTCCTGCAGCTCCTGAGGAACTACCATAATCACTTCCTCACGCTCCATCTTCATGGAACCTAAAGCCCCTCCTTTTAATTTACGCACATATTTTTTCTGTGTGTATGAAACAGGACAAAGGCTATCATTTTTTAATGTTGAATAGTACGCGGACAAAGCAGCAGCCTTTTCAATAACCTCCTGTGGAAACGGTTTTCCTGCCTGGTATTTTATTACAACATGCGAGCCCGGGACATTACGTGCATGGAGCCACAAGTCGTCTTTATGCGCATATTTCAACGTGAGCAATTCGTTGTTTGCAGCATTTCTTCCTACCCAGATTTCAAAGCCCTTAACAAGGTATCGCTTAAACGGAAAAATTTCTTCAACAGCTTTTTCTTCTTTTTGATATTTTAATTCAAGAACCTGTAATTGTTTGTAATCAGAAATCGTTTTCAATTGGTCTAAATCTGATTGATACGCACGCATCCTTTCTTTACGTTCTTCAACAATACGTTCAAGTTGCTGGAACTGCTTATGTCTGTTTTTAGATTTTTTATACAATTGTTCGGCCATTCTTTGAGGCGAAAGCTTTTCTTTTAACTGAACAACAACATTTTTGTTTCTATAAAAATCAAACAACTCCCGCTCTTTCACTCCTTCTTTCCAGTCATGTAGATTGGCCATAATGATGTCTGCTATTTCGTTCGGAGGAACCAAATCATATAAAAGAAGTAATTGTTCACTGGTTTTCTTTATATATTTTTCTGCCGCTTCAATTTTCTTTTGCAGCTGAGACTGGAGCTTTAATTGTCTTTCCCGGAATAAATTATACCGGAAATAAAATTGCACAAATGTATTCAGCGCATCGTACAGATCAAATGAAGAATAGATCGTGTATTCAGTTTTCCATAAACAAAAGGTTACTTGCTGATCTTTGAGCTGAATAAAATATTCTTCATCGGTAGCAAATCTATTGTACAAGCCCTGCATCTTTGCAGCCAAAGCACTGCCCGATAGTCCCTCTACCCGCTCCTTTAAAAATAACTGTGCCTCTACCGGAAGATACATAGGCTTCAGCATTTCCTGAAACGTTTGTTCTGCATTGAATTGAATATTCTTATCAAGAAGCGATAAAGAAAACTCCCAGTCCCGGGCGTGATTTTTCTTAACAATTTCTGAAACACCTTTATCAGATAACAACAAAACGTTTGACCGGTTTGCATACATTTTGAAAAGTATACAGGATCCATCCGACAATTCAATTACAATACTCCTGTCATTCATTCCTGCATATACCGAATGTACCGTCAATCCATATACATCTGTAAAATACGGATGTACATTTTGTTTAGGTTTAGAAATCTGTTGAGGCGCAAATACACATTGAAAAGTATCTTTCAAAAAAACTTTTATATAGAAGGGTGTATAATCTGCTTTCTGAAAAACAAGACAAAGCTCATCTGCCTGCGGTGAAAAGGCTTCTGTAAAAACAGCCTGATGCAAATCTTTTTGAAATTGCTCAGCAAGCGACCGGAGGATAAAAAAACTGCTTTGCACGGTGTGAAGATATTGTGCCCACAGGGAGATTCGAACTCCCATACCACTTAAGGCACCACCCCCTCAAGATGGCGTGTCTACCAATTTCACCATGTGGGCGATGAATTGACTTCAAAGATATAAAAAATTTATACAGGATGTATGCACGATTTATTTAATTGCAACATCCTGTATAAATTTTTCAGAACCAGGGACTGTTGGCTTATACAAAACTTTTTGTGTTTTAATTTTCCGGATATCCAACCCATCCACGTACAGAATTACATACATCAGATCCATATCCAGATAAACATGTTTCACAATACCTTCACTTACTGTAAAGAATTCTGGTTTACAATACATACGATTGACGGGTGCATAAAACTTCACTTTTACTGGAATATACATCTCATATTTCTTAGATGTATTGGCAACACATGTGGCTGATTCAATAAATTGCGTTGGTATGACAACAACCTCTTCATCCACCGGTTTTGTAAGTTTCAATTTCAATATGCCCTCCTCAACTACAGCATTATCAGGCGTAAACACACATTCATTGGTATCAAACGTATGTGTAGCTAATTGCCAGCGGCCATAATCGATTTTATCAAAGTTATCAGTCCACTTCAATTTAAATGTATCCTGATCTTTCGGATTGGACTGATAAGAATAATATTTTACAAAATCATATTGCGCCTGCAGCGGAATCTTCGCAGCATCAATCGGGCCGGCCCAGCCGGCCGAACGACTTGGCCATACATTCATCATCAACTTTTGAGGGCGGTTCATTTTGGCAATGTGCGCACCTGTTTGCCTGTATACTTCTACGCCATCCACCGACCACGCAATGTATGATGGTGTCCATGTAAATGCGTAGTTATGAAAATCCTCGTGCGGATTAAATGGTAAGACATATCGCTTTTCAAACATTTGATGATTGCCGGTGATGGCATTGAATTGTACTTCGTTTGAATAACGCCCTAAAACTTCCACGTCAATTTCATTCCAGTTAGAAGCAAAATCCGGTTCGTCATAAAACGTAAAAAATGAATAGATCATACCGCTTGCTTCAGAAGGCTTCATACGTGCTTCAAACCTGCCGTATTGAAAGGTTTCAATGGTTCGGATCTCAGCACCCAAATAAGGCTTTTCCTGCGCAAACGATGCGTACGAAAGCCAGGTACATATACCAAGTAAAATAAATCGCTGCATAGGTCTTAAATGATATAATCTGAAATGTTTAAAGGATAAACAGGCTGAAAAAGAAAAAGGTTGCACTCGTTGAAGAATGCAACCTTTAGATTTCTGTGATCCCGCTGGGATTCGAACCCAGGACCCTAACATTAAAAGTGTTATGCTCTACCGGCTGAGCTACAGAATCATTGTGCTTTTCGGATTATTTTTCCGTAATTGCGTGTGCAAAAGTACGAGAGTTAAATGAAAAAGCCAAGCCAAGCCCATAAAATATTTATATTATCAGCTCTTTTTTTAGGCTTAGTTTTCAACATACAAGCTAATTCTCTAAAAAACACCAATATAAGTAAAGGCGATTCCCTCTTCGAAAAAAAGGATTATCAGGCTGCTCTTTTATGGTACAAAAAGGCTTTTGAAGAAAACAACGCTTTTTCCCAGCAGATGCTCTCCCGGATGGCAATGATTGAAGAAGCTGCAGATCATTACGTAATGGCCTTATATTATTTAAATACTATGTATTCTTATTATCCGGATAGCCGTGTGATTCAGAAAATGGAAGATCTGGGCAATAAATACCATTTAAGCGGCTATAGCTATACTGATCTGGAGTACCTGATTTCCATTTATAAAGAATACTACTATTACATCATCTTTTCTTTAAGCGCCCTGGGGATCCCCTTCATCATCTACCTGTTTATCCTGAGGCGTAATAAAGTGGGCCTTGGTATTCGTCCGCTTATTTTCTTGTGTATCCTTGGCGGTGTTTTTTATTTGAATAATTATGACATTACTCCTTCCATGGGCATTATCAAAAGCGATTGTACGTTGATGGAAGGTCCTTCAGCAGGAGCTACAGCCGTCGAAACCATTGATGCGGGACACCGTGTACGGATCGTTAAAAATGAAGGAGCCTGGTATGAAATTGTATGGAAGGACAAATATTTATTCGTGCGCGATATCGATCTGTTACCGATCGGCAATTAAAAACTGCTTCACTGCCTCCAGCTCAAGTGCCTGAATCATCTTGGCATGTGCCAATGGCAACTCTATATGCGGCACGTGTAGCCGGTTGCTTATTTTTTTAATCTCAGCCCCTGCAACAAGCTCATCCGATTCTCCCGTGACAAATAACAGTGGTATCAACTCTTGTTGTATGATATATTCAAAATCAGGTGAAGCTATTTTCAACTTTCTAAAATAGACCCAGGTGTTGTAAATCCTTTCCCGTTCACTTTTCAATTGCAGACTTTTCTGAATAAAGCGATAGGTGTAGGCATTGATCATTCCAAACAATTGCAGCAGCTTTCCGGGCCAGAGTATTAGCGGCGGATGAGTCAACACACATTTAAAAATATACCGGCACAAAACGTTTGACGTGGAAAGCCGGAACCAGAAGTTATTTCCAAAACCATCTGGCGCAATTAATACAATGCGTTCAATCTGCTTTTGAAACATTTGCATCACAGAGAAAATAAACCGTGAACCAATGCTGAAGGACAGTAATGAAAAGCAAGTGATCGAATGTTTTTTAAGAATTTTATCAAACAATCCATTCCATGCTGCAATGGAAATATAATTTTGCTGTTGCTGAATCACTTCGCTCGATCCGTGAAAAAACAGATCGATAGCAATGACTGTAAAATCAGGTTTAACGGACTCAATGAAGGTTTGAAAAATATCTGCTGATTGTCCGTAACCATGAAACAAAAATAAAAATCGCTCTCCCCCACTGTAATATCTGTAGGAAAGCTTAAACTCTTGATCTATAATGTTCTCAGGACTAAATTCCATTCAACTAAATTAACGAAAATTTAATCCTGAGAACACATAGTTTATATCATTACTTGGTAGCAGGCTTCAATATATCAATAACGAAGATATCTACCAGCTCATCTTTATCAGAAATGTATGTTGGAGAGCAACCGTTTACTACTTTATTTTCCAATGGAATTCTGTAAGCATCGTAATTCTTATTGAGCTTTCTGCCTGTATCTCTCAATGGAACCAATTTACCGTCTTCATTTTTTATAAAAACAGGAAGGATAAATTTTCCGGTTTGAGTTCTAACCTGTCCTTCATAGGTTGTACAAACACCATTCAAACGGATTGTGATAATTGCAGTGTGCAAGCCATCTTTAAGCTCATATACACCTTGTTTTGCAAACATAGCCTTGTATTCATCAAAGCAATTACCCTGAGAGCCTGCTGCTGCTGTATCCGGCGCTTGCGCATGAACGAAAAGTTGTGCTGCAAAGAATGTAACAGCCATCAAGAAAATCTTCATAGTTATTGATTAGGGTTAATAAATTGTTGTATTATGAAATGCATTTATTATACTTTTTGAGTAACCCGACAAACCGGGGTATGCTTCAAATTGTAATTCAATAAATTTTGTATAAATATACATTTATTTACATACATTTGAACATCAAAGTATTATTTAAATTTTAGTTACAATTTTGTATGCTTAAAAAACTAATTGTCGCAGCCACCCTCATTGTATTTTTTTCATGTAAATCTTCTGATAAAGAGGTTGAAAAAAAACCTATTCAGATACAATTTGTTACGCCAACAAAATCCAATCTTCCGGTATTTGATGAATACGTAGGACAAACATTCGGTAAATCGGACGTCCAGATCACATCGCGTGTGGAAGGTGTTGTACTTAAAGTTCATTATAAAGAAGGTGATCCGGTACGCAAAGACCAGCTTCTGTACACCATTGATCCGATCGAATACCAGGCCAAAGTAGACCAGGCCAACGGTGAGCTGGAACGTGCTAAATCCGAACTGGTGAATGCAGAAGAAGATCTGAAACGTATCAAACCTCTTGCCGATATAAATGCTGTTTCAAAAAGAGATTTGGACGAAGCTGTAGCAAAAGCAAATGCAGCCCGTGCTAAAGTGAAAGCACAGGAAGCAGTCAAAGCTGGTCAGCAGATCTCACTAAGCTATTGCAATGTACTTGCTCCGATCTCAGGCGTTATTGGTATTAACAATGCTCTTGAAGGCGACTATGTTTCTCCTATCGGCGCAAACTCTATTCTGAATACCATTAGTGATGTTTCCATGATTCGTGTACGTTTCTCCATTACAGAAAATGAATATTTAAAATTTGCCGGACAGAAAGCTGCCACCGGTGAACCGCGAAAATTTAAGCTATCTCTTATATTAAGCAATGGTACTGTATATCCATATTTTGGTACAATTAATTTCAAAGACAGAAGAATTGATCCGACAACAGGTAGCATGACCATTGAAGCTTTGTTTGAAAACCCGGATAAGCTTTTGATACCAGGCCAATACGTACGTGTTCGTATACAAACAAATGAAATTGAAAATGCGATCACTGTACCGCAGCACGCTGTACGTGAAATCCAGGGCGTTTTCCAGGTATTCATCATTGATGATAAAAATAAATTACAGGTTCGCATTGTAAAAACCGGTGAAAAAACAGAAGGCAACTGGGTTATTACCGATGGTCTGAAAGGTACGGAACGTATCGCATTACTAGGAAACAATTTCCTTACGATCAATACCGTTGTCGATCCTATTCAAGCTAAAACAGACTCAACAAGCGTAAAATAATTTAGTTGCATGGGAAAGTTTTTCGTTAATCGACCAATTGTTGCGATTGTAATTTCAATTGTAATGATCTTATTGGGTATTGTTGCGCTTACTTCTTTACCAATCAGCCAATACCCGGAAATCACTCCTCCGGAAATTCAGATCACCACGACTTATCGTGGTGCCGGTGCCGTTGCCGTTGAGCAGGCTGTTGCCACGCCTCTTGAACAAAAGGTTAATGGTGTGGAAGAAATGTTGTACATGAAGAGTACAAACGCCAGCGATGGCTCCATGACCATCCGGGTAACCTTTGAAGTGGGTACCAATCTGGATAATGCCAATATGCTTACGCAAAATCGCGTATCTCAGGGTACAGCCTTTTTACCGGTTGAAGTAAAGAATGAAGGTGTTACTACAAAAAAATCATTATCATTCCCATTAGTACTTATCTCTCTGCAGGCAGAAGGCGAATTGTATGACAACTACTTTCTATCCAACTATGCCAGCATCAATATTGTTGATCCTATTTCAAGAATCAAAGGTGTAGGACAGGTGAACTTAATGGGTGGTAGTGAATATGCCATGCGCATCTGGCTGAAACCGGATCAGATCGCTCGCTTAGGTTTGTCTGTGAATGAAGTGATGCAGGCTGTGAAAGAACAGAACACCATTTCTGCCGGCGGTTCCATCGGCGGTGCCCCGGCTGCTGCAGGTGTTGATTACTCATACACAGTTGTACTACAGGAACGTTTAATGACTGTTGAACAATTTGAGAACATCATTGTAAAAGCGAAAAACGATGGTTCTACAATCCGCCTGAAAGATGTTGCCCGTGTTGAATTCGGATTGGAGAATTACAACAACATCGGCCGTGTGAACAGTAAGGCTTCGGCCATCATCGCGATCTACCAGGTACCAGGCTCTAATGCCTTGGCAGTAGCCGATGAGATCAATGCACAGATTGAAAAAATGCAGAAACGTTTCCCGCCAGGAGTAAATGCTAAAGTTACACTTGACACAACCAAACCGATTATGGAAGGTGTGGATGAAATTGTTCATACACTTTTTGAAGCAATTGTACTGGTAATTCTGGTTGTATTTATTTTCCTCCAGGACTGGCGTGCTACCATCATCCCTTTAATGACGGTCCCTGTAGCACTTCTTGCAACATTCCTCGTATTCCCGATCTTAGGTTTCACCATCAATATTCTTTCGTTGCTGGGACTTGTACTTGCCATCGGTATTGTTGTGGATGATGCCATTGTTGTTGTGGAAGCGGTAATTCATAACATGGAGCACGGTCTCAATCCAAAAGAAGCGACGATCAAAGCTATGAGTGAAATCTCAGGGCCGGTTATTGCCATTGCTCTAATCTTAACAGCTGTATTCATACCGGTAGCTTTTATACCGGGTATATCGGGAAGTTTGTACCAGCAGTTTGCCGTTACCATTGCCATTTCTGTGCTGTTCTCTGCATTCAATGCATTAACGCTTAGTCCGGCGCTGGCAGGTTTAATCCTGAAACCAAAGGATCCGAATAAAAAGAAAAACATCCTGGATAAGTTTTTTGAAAAATTCAATAAAGTATTCGATGCCATTACATCTAAATATGTAGGCGTTGTAGGATTACTTGCCCGTAAGGCATTCAGAAGCTTAATCATTACAGGGATCATCGGCGTATTGATTTATGTTGTGTACAAGCGCATCCCGGGAGGCTTCGTTCCTGGTGAAGACCAAGGCTATTATTTGATCAACATACAGTTACCGGATGGTTCTTCTCTGGAACGTTCAGATGTAGTAACAAAGAAAATTGAAAAATTACTGGAATCTGTGGAAGGCGTTCAATATTCAACTTCTGTTGTAGGTATGTCCATGTTATCCAATACCAATGCAAGTAATTACGCAACAGTGTTTATTTCCTTGCATGAATGGGCTGAACGCAGACACGTGAATGACCTTATTAAAGAAACGAATTTCAAATTGCTTCAAACAATTCCTGAAGCCACTTGTATCGCTTATGCTCCACCTCCAATCGCGGGGCTTGGTAACTCTGCAGGTTTCAGCTTTATGTTGCAGGATCGCAGCGGTAACCCACCGGCATATCTGGCAGAACAAATGCAAGCCTTCCTGGCAGAGTTAAATAAGCGCCCGGAAATTGGCCGTGTCACATCAATGTATCAGGCGAATATCCCTCAGATCAAAATGAGCGTTGATGCAGATAAAGCGAAAAAACTGGATGTATCGCTGGATGAGATTAACAAGGCTGTAGGAGGCTTGTTAAGTACGCTGTATGTAAACGACATCAATCGTTTCGGGAAACAATATAAAGTATTGCTGCAGGCAGATATGAATTACAGAAAAGCAGAAAAGGATCTGGCATACTTTTTTGTAAAATCCAATAAAGGTGAAATGATCCCTTTAAATACATTGGTAACGCTTAAAGAAGAATATGGTCCTGCTTATACAAACAGGTTCAACATGTTCCGTTCGGCTGAGGTTACAGGTCTCCCTGCACCCAATGTGAGCTCTGCACAGGCAATGAAAGCGGTGGAGGAAGTTGCCGAAAAAACGCTGAACTCCAACATGAGTATGGAATGGACCAACTTAAGTTACCAGGAGAAGAAGGCTGAAGGTAAAGCAGGCGTGGTATTCGCGTTTGCGATTTTACTTGTGTTCCTGATCCTGGCGGCACAGTATGAAAGCTGGACATTGCCATTCAGTGTATTGCTTGGTGTACCGATAGCAATCCTTGGTGCCTTTGGCGGCTTGTGGATGATGAATCTGATTGATAGCAGTTATGTAAATAACATTTATGCCCAGATCAGTCTGATCATGCTTATTGGTCTGGCAGCTAAAAATGCGATTCTGATTGTTGAGTATGCAAAGATGCTGAAAGAACAAGGAAAGACAGTTATAGAAGCGGCCATCGAAGCTGCGAAGCTGCGATTCAGGCCAATCTTAATGACCGCTTTCGCGTTCATCCTTGGTGCTACCCCGCTACTTACCGCATCCGGTGCGGGTGCCGAAGCACGAAAAGTTATGGGATTGGTTGTATTCAGCGGCATGTTAATTGCTTCCATCTTCGGGATCATTATTATTCCAGCATTGTATGTAGTGATAGAAAAAATATTTAATAAGAGTAACTAATCATGAAGGCGAATCGCATTATCTTTTTTATCGGAGGAATCCTTCTTTATTCATCCTGTATGGTTGGCCCCAAATACAACCAACCGGATATAAGTACATCAACGAAATACAGTGAAACATTTACTACAACTGTTCCTTCTGATACAACAAACCCATATGAATGGTTTAAACTCTTTAATGATTCAACACTGGTAGACTTAATCAAAGTTGCTCTGGATTCAAACTACGATGCGCGTATTGCCACCAAACGTATTGAAGAATCAAGAGCTTTGTATGGTATGGCCAAAGCAGATCTATACCCTGCGTTTGATTACAGTGCGGGCTACCTGCACTACAACCCATCAGACAATGCTCCTGTACCTATCGGAACTACCTACGACTACTTTAGAACAAATGTAGGCATGTCCTGGGAAATTGATCTTTGGGGAAAAATAAGACACAGCAAGAATCAGGCTTACTACCAGATCCTGGCATCAGAAGAATCACGCAAGTCTATTCAACTATCAATTGTTTCGGATGTTGCAACAATGTATTTTAATCTGATTGACCTGGACAATAAAATTGCCATCACTCAGCATACCGTTGAATCCCGTCAAAAAATGTTTGACATCATCAACAACCGCTTTACGTATGGTGATGCTGCTGAAATCGACAAACTACAATCTGAACAGCAGCTGGAAGATGCAAAAGCCATCATCTATCAGCTGGAAAGACAAATGAAAGCTACGGAACGTGCTTTATGTATACTCTTAGGACAAACACCCAAAACAATTCTGCGTGGTAAAACCATTCAGGACCAAACAGTGAATCCATATATTCCTGAAGGACTTCCTTCTGATCTGTTATCGAAACGACCAGACATCCGTGCTTCAGAAAAGCAACTGCAGGCCCAATATGAAAAAATCGGCGTAGCTGTTGCCATGCGCTACCCGTCATTCCAGATCACAGGTTTGTTCGGGTTTGTAAGTTCTGATGTAACGGAAACCATTGCAACAGGCTCTATCACCAATTACATATCGACTACCTTAACAGGGCCGCTTTTCAATTTTGGCAAGAACAAAAGAAGAGTTGAATCTGAAAAGAAGAAGATGGAACAATTGGCACTTCAATATCAGAAAAACTATATCCAGGCATTGGTTGAAGTTGAAAATGAGCTCACCAATGTGCGGACGATGAAAGACGAAATGCAACATAGAAAAAATCAGGTGGAAGCTGCGAGAAAGGTTCTTGAATTGTCTAAAGCACGCTACAACAGTGGTTATACAGACTTCATTGAAGTATTGAATTCTGAACAGACGCTATTTACTGCTGAATTAAGTTATTCAACCTTAATGAAAGATTATCTTAAATCATATGTAAATCTATACAAAGCATTTGGCGGAGGCTGGTAAGATGTTATTAAAACACCTCTCCTGCTGTCATATAAAAGCCATTTGATTTTTTACCCAAACCATAATCCATACAAAGATTGGTGCGGGATTTCTTGTCAAGCATTATACGAAGCCCGGCACCAATGCCGGGCTTTATATATTCAAACAAGTCTACATTGTTTTCCTTGTTTGAAGCTGTCGTCAGATTCACAAATACATTTGCGCCTAATACCTCAGTGCATTTAGAAATAGGAAAACGCCATTCAACTTCTCCATAAACCATCTTCTCTCCCCTGAATCGCCCCTGCGCGTAACCACGCCCGGAAAGGCCTTTGGAATCATAACCAATAGCCGGCAAGTCCATATAAGGCGCATGCCCGCTGAGCTGCATATTGGCCCACGCCCATACGGCCAGTACATGCCGGCTCTTTTTTTCTGAAAGAGAAAAATAATGCCTGAACTCTACCCATAAAATGGTACTCTTGGCTGTGCTACCCAACCAGGTTTCATTAAACCTTATGTTGGCATTGGCATAATAGCCTTTATATGGATTGATAAGATTGTCGCGCGTATCTACAACGAAATTGGCGCTCAAGCCGCTCATAGTGTATTTGCTGGTATCAAAACCATACCTGCGCGAATAGATGTAATGGCTCGTATATTTTTTAGCTTCAACATTTAAACTATCATCTACGATGGAATAATGATGATCCAGGTGATAACCGGCCCCAAAGAAAAGCGTATTGCTTGGATTAATAGTCTTGGAAATGATCTGATGCAATTTCAGGTAGTTGTATGAAATCGGCTGTGCACCTGTATTTCCGGTCGTATTGTTTCCATTGATGTTTACCTGATACAGAATAGAAGTTGTATCAGGAGAATTTGTTCCGAGCCCGAACGTAGGCTGGTTATAGATCATCAAACGGATATCATTCTGTATAAAAAAAGTATTATGCGGAGTATAGCCGGAAGTTTTAAGCATTAATATAAACAGATTATTAGTAGTATACTGCAAGGCCAAGTTTTAATAATACATACGGGTATTCTGAGGATTTCCCATAAAAAATTCAGCTACCC